>CAZCKZ010000007.1:0-19625 GCA_964499395.1 uncultured Gallionella sp.
ATCCTCCGCTACCGCGTGCGCTCAACGGAAACTCCTCAACGATATTGAATTTTGCCTGCATCACCGGCACGACCACCAATTGCGCAATGCGCTCCATCGGCATCAGCGTGAAGGGTATCTGGCTGCGGTTCCATAGCGAAACGAAAATCTGGCCCTGATAATCCGAATCGATCAGACCGACAAGGTTGCCCAGCACAATGCCGTGCTTATGTCCCAGGCCGGAGCGCGGCAAAATCATCGCGGCATAACCCGGGTTGCCCAAATGAATAGCGATGCCGCTGGGGATGAGTTCGCACTGCTTGGGCTGGATCACCATATTGTGTTCGATGCACGCGCGCAAATCGATCCCTGCCGAACCGGAAGTAGCATAACCGGGCATATGTTCTTGCAAACGGTGATCCAGAATCTTGAAGTCGACAGGGATATGTTCTGCTCTGGCAGGATGTTTCATCTGATACTCCTTAGGTGCGTTGTGCTATGTGCTGCATCAACTGCCTTGCCAATGTGAGTTTGTCGGCGCGCGGCAGTGATTGTCTGCCGCTGTCATCAAACAACACCAGTTCGTTGTCATCGCTGCCAACAGCTTGCTGCACCAGATTGCCTACCAGCAACGGCAATTTTTTTGCGTGGCGTTTTTGTTCGGCGTATTCAGCGAGATTTTCGCTTTCTGCGGCAAAGCCCACGCAATACGGCGGGTTGGCCAGACCGGCCACATACCCCAGAATATCCGGGTTCGGGACGAGGTCCAAAGTCAGATTGTTGTTCGTGCTCTTCTTGATCTTTTGTTTGCCGGGTTGGGCGATGCGGTAATCGGCCACTGCTGCCACGCCGATAAAAATATCGCAATTGCCGACATGCTGCTTTACCGCCTCGAACATCTGTTCGGCACTTTGCACATCCACGCCTTGCACGCCTTGCGGTTTGGCGAGCGATGTCGGGCCGGAAATCAGCGTGACTTCCGCCCCCAGTTCATGGGCGGCCTGTGCGATGGCATAACCCATCTTGCCTGAGCTGCGATTCGTGATGCCGCGCACCGTGTCTATCGCCTCGTAAGTGGGGCCGGCAGTGACCAGTATCTTTTTGCCGGAAAGTAATTTTGGTTGAAAGAAGGCCGCAATGTCCTGTGACAATTGCGCTGCCTCTCGCATCCGCCCCAAACCTTCCTCGCCGCACGCCTGCACACCGCTGTCCGGCCCAAGCACCTGCACTCCATCCGCAATCAGTTGCGCGACGTTGCGCTGAGTGGCTGCATTCGCCCACATCTCCCGGTTCATTGACGGCGCGATGATCAACGGGCACACACGCGCCAGACACAAGGCGGACAGCAAGTCATCCGCCAGTCCATGCGCCAGCTTGGCAATAAAATCGGCACTCGCGGGCGCGATCACGACAGCATCAGCAGCACGGCTCAGATTGATGTGCGCCATGCTGTTCTGAACACTCGCATCCCACTGGTCGGTAAATACCGGTTTTCCGGACAGACCCTGCATCGTGGTCGGCGTGATGAAATGGCAGGCCGCCTCGGTCATGACGACTTGCACCTCAAAGTTCTGTTTGATCAGCAGACGCAGCAGTTCGGCCGCCTTGTAGGCCGCGATACCGCCGGTAATGCCCAGGAGTATACGTTTTCCCGAATTTGTCTGGTTAATGGGCACAGTGCGTTTTGTTTTTGCTTGTTCCATAATGCCGCACATATTAACAAGAAACAGCCAGTCTGGGCTGGGAGGGTATATGGCAATCACGGATTGGCCGGAAGGCGAACGGCCACGCGAGAAACTTATAAGCCGCGGTGCAGCCGCGCTTTCCGATGCCGAGTTGCTGGCGATATTTTTGCGCACTGGCGTGACGGGGAAAAGCGCGGTGGATCTGGCGCGCGAGTTGGTCAACCGGTTTGGCAGTCTGACGCAGTTATTTGCCACCAGCGAGGCGGATTTCTGCGCTGTGCACGGCATGGGCCAGGCAAAATATGTCCAATTGCAGGCGGTTCTGGAAATGTCTCGGCGAGCACTCAAGGAGGAGTTGCACCGGGGCGATACGCTCAATTCACCGCGCGTGGTGCGCGATTATTTGCAGTTATTGCTGGGCGGGCGGCATCAGGAGGTTTTTCTGGTGCTTTTTCTGGATACCCAACATCGTGTGATCGCCTCTGAGGAATTGTTCCACGGCACGCTCAGCCAGACCAGTGTGTATCCGCGCGAAGTGGTCAAGCGCGCTCTGGCGCACAACGCGGCCGCGGTCATCCTTGCGCACAACCATCCCTCCGGTGTGGCGGAACCCAGCCAATCCGATCAACTGTTAACCGATGCGCTCAAGCAGGCATTGAGTCTGGTGGATGTGCGGGTGCTGGATCACTTCGTGGTGGCGGCGGGACAGACGTTGTCATTCGCGGAAAAGGGATTGTTATGACTTGCACGATGGCCAGGATATTTCGCTTG
The DNA here is from genome assembly GCA_964499395.1 of uncultured Gallionella sp. Lineage (GTDB taxonomy): Bacteria > Pseudomonadota > Gammaproteobacteria > Burkholderiales > Gallionellaceae > Gallionella. Next base: position 2,436 of record CAZCKZ010000007.1, read on the forward strand.
CCGTATCAAGGATGGTTTACAGAATTCCATAGAAAACCAAATGGCACACGTGTTGGCGACTACGTTTGGCGGCACATCAAGTTTTATGGTTAGGTTTATCTCCTTGCTTTTGAGTAGAATACGACTGATATAAATTGAACCTTTCGATAAATCAAATCGGCATCCTGTCTTGAATGTGTTTTCAGGCAGCTGCGTACAAGAGCAAGAGGTGAAGTGTGATGAGATTTTCAAATGCGGCATGCTGGCTGCTATCGGGTTTTATGTTGGCTGCAAGCGTGGCGTATGCGCAGGATATGGCAAAGGATCGGCGTCAGCTTGCCGGCCCGAAAATTCAAAAACCGGTTAAAGCCGATGCAAATGAAAAACTGCTGGAAGATGCCGAAGCCTTGATGAAGGCAGGCAAGCCGGACCTCGCTTATAAGCTGCTGGAGCCGTTCGAGTTTGAACGTTCCGGCGAGGTGCGCTTTGATTACCTGATCGGTATTGCAGCATTGGATAGCGGCAAACCGGACAAGGCGACACTCGCACTTGAGCGGGTGCTGGCCGAGGATCCGGGTTATGCCGGTGCGCGCCTGGAAATGGCGCGCGCCTATTACCAGCTCGGGGACCTGCAGCGCGCAAAGACCGAGTTTGAAGCGGTGCTGGACGAAAATCCGTCCGATGCGGCGCGCGTCACGATACAGAAATATCTGGATGATATTGCAGAGCGGGAATCCGGTACGAAAACGCGTATCAGCGGTTATGTCGAGGGCAAGGTCGGGCGCGATACCAACGTGAACAATGCTTCAGAGTTTCCCAACAATATCATTACACCAACACTGTATCCGACCAATGCCGAGTTGCCCGACAATTATTTTGGCGCAGCTGCAGGGGGCGAGATCAGCCATGACCTGAATGCCAATTTTCGGCTGTACGCGGGAGCGGATATCAGCAAGCGCAATAACTACCGGGAAAAGAGTTTTGATTTGTTCGGTACCGAAGAGCGAGCCGGCATGATCTATGGGACGGAAACCGACCGTTACCGGATCGGCCTGTCGGGAGGCCAGAATTCCCTGGGCGGGGCGCGATACTACAATTCATCCGGCGTGAATGGAGAATGGCGACACATGCCCACTGCCAGCCAGCAGATCAGCCTGTTCGGCCAGTATGTACGGTACCGCTATTCCGATCCCGCACTGCAGTTGAATGACATCAACCAGATTGTCGCCGGGGCGGGTGTACTGCATATCTTCGGAGAGGGGAAAACCGCGCTGTCAGGCAGTTTTTATCTGGGAACCGAGAATGATGTCGGGCCGGCAACGTTGGCCAGACCCGCGGGCGGGCGGACCGATGGCGCGAAGCGTTTCGTCGGCATTCGCGCCGGCGGCCAGGCAGCCATGAGCGGCAACGCGAAACTGTACATCAGCGCCGGGGAACAGGTCGGCAATTTCAGCAACGAGAATCCGACTATTTCCGGTTACCGCCTGGACCGTCTGGGTGACCTGACCATCGGGGTAAACTGGTATCTGGATAAGCTATGGATGGTGCGGCCGCAAATTGTGCGTTATATCAACACGTCGAATATCGGCTCTTATTCTTATGACCGGAACGATTACTCGTTGACGATACGGCGCAATTTCAAATAGCCGGATCGAATGTTCAGGCACTTTGAAAAGATCCACGGATGACGCGGTAACGACGATATCGACAAGCGAAGATTACTGACCGGTGAGTCATTCGATCCGGACCAGCCCGCAATTGCGGACTTTTTTGTCAGCGGCTAACGAATCAGATCCCCTTCGCCAGTGTGGCCGCTTTGCCGATATAGGTTTGCGGCGACAGTTGCAGCAGGCGCTGCTTTTCCGGTTCGGGGATGTCCAGTGTGCTGATGAAGGCTTGCAGCGACGCGCGGTTGATTCCATCCTTGCCGCGCGTCAATTCCTTGAGCTTGTCGTAGGCGTTCGCGATGTTGTAGCGTCGCATCACGGTCTGGATCGGCTCCGCCATCACTTCCCAGCTTGCGTTCAGGTCTTCAGCCAAACGTTGCGGGTTGGCTTCCAGTTTGTTCAGCCCTTTCAGGCAGGATTCGTAGGCGAGCAGGGTGTAGCCGAGCGCCACGCCCATGTTGCGCAATACTGTGGAATCGGTCAGGTCGCGCTGCCAGCGGGAAACGGGCAGTTTTTCGGAAAGGTGGCGCAGCAGCGCATTGGCCAGGCCGAGGTTGCCTTCGGCATTTTCGAAGTCGATCGGGTTGACTTTGTGCGGCATGGTGGAAGAACCGACTTCGCCCTTGACCACTTTTTGCTTGAAATAGCCGAGCGATATGTAGCCCCAGATATCGCGGTTCAGATCGATCAGGATGGTGTTGATTCGCGCATAGGCATCGAACAGTTCCGCCATGTAATCGTGCGGTTCGATCTGGATCGTATAGGGGTTGAAGACAATGCCGCGCGCAGTGATAAAGCGTTGCGCGAAGCCTTCCCAGTCAATGTCAGGATAGGCGGCCAGATGCGCATTGTAGTTGCCCACTGCGCCGTTGATCTTGCCGAGTATCTCGGTATCGGCCAGGCGCTGTTCGGCGCGCTGCAAGCGGTACACCACATTGGCCATTTCCTTGCCCAGCGTGCTCGGCGTGGCGGTCTGGCCGTGGGTGCGGCACAACATCGGCAGATCGGCGTGCTGGTGGGCGATGTTTTTCAACCGGGTGACCAGAACATTCAGCGTAGGCAACATCACGGCATCACGGGCACCCTTGAGCATCAGCGCGTGGCTGAGGTTGTTGATGTCTTCGGAGGTGCAGGCAAAATGGATGAACTCGAGTACCCTGGCAGTTTCCGGGTTGCCCGACAGTTTGTCGCGCAGCCAGTATTCGACGGCTTTCACATCGTGATTGGTGGTCGCCTCGATGGTCTTGATCGCAAGCGCATCCTCTTCGCAAAAATTCGCATTGAGCGCATCCAATTGCGCGACGGTGGCGGCGGAAAATGGCGCAATCTCGGCAATATCTGCCTGTGCGCTGAGCGCTTTGAGCCATTCGATCTCGACCAGCACGCGAAAGCGGATCAGGCCAAATTCGCTGAAGTAGGCGCGCAAAGCATCGACCTTGCCATGGTAGCGTCCATCCAGCGGAGACAGGGCGGTTAGTTTGGTGAGTGTCGTCATGGCGATACCTTGGATCGGGAGAGCGTGCATTTTACGCGAATCAGGCTTGTCCTTGTTCGATGATCGCACCGCCGAGACAAACATCGCCGTCATATACGACCACCGACTGCCCGGGCGTGACGGCCCATTGCGCTTCATCAAAAGCGATTTCGCATGCACTGCCGGAGATGCTGGTCAGGTGGCACGGCGCATCGGCCTGGCGATAGCGCGTCTTGGCCGCGTAGGGATGGTCGATCGCGGGAGCGGTACCGCTGATCCAGTGACTGTCCAGCGCGGCCAAGCGCTTGCTGAGCAAGGCGGGATGGTCGTGGCCCTGTACCACGATCAGACGATTGTTCGCCATATCCTTGCCTGCCACGAACCATGGTTCGCCCGAAGCTTCCCTTGCGCCGCCGATGCCCAGTCCCTGGCGTTGTCCGATGGTGTAGAAGGCCAACCCGATATGTTGCCCGACCATTTTTCCATCGGGCGTGACCATCTCGCCGGGTTGGGCGGGCAAATAACGGTTCAGGAATTCGCGGAACGGGCGTTCGCCGATAAAACAGATGCCGGTACTGTCACGCTTGGCGTGATTGGATAATCCATGCTGTTCGGCAATGCTGCGCACCCTGGATTTCAGCAGCTTGCCAAGCGGGAACACCGCATGGCTTAGTTGCGTTTGATTCAAGCGATGCAGGAAGTAGCTTTGATCCTTGCTGCCGTCGCTGGCTTTGAGCAATTGAAACAGCCCGTTCACCTCACGCACCTGGGCGTAGTGGCCGGTGGCGATGGTGTCCGCGCCCAGCTGCATGGCGTGGTCGAGAAAAGCCTTGAACTTGATCTCGGCATTGCACAGGATGTCGGGATTGGGCGTGCGCCCGGCCTGGTATTCGCGCAGGAATTCGGCGAACACGCGTTCCTTGTATTCCCTGGAAAAGTTGACCGCTTCGATGGGGATGCCTATGGTGTCCGCGACCGAAACCGCGTCCAGCAAATCCTGGCGCGAGGAGCAGTAGTCATCGTTATCGTCGTCTTCCCAGTTCTTCATGAACAGGCCGACCACGTCGTATCCCTGCTGCTTAAGCAACAAGGCGGTGACGGAAGAGTCCACGCCGCCGGACATGCCAACCACAATACGCTTAGTCATAGTGGACCAACAGATCGAGGGGATAGCGCTTTCCTGCAATGTGATCTTCCACGCAGCGCAATATCAGCGGGCTGCGGTGGCGCATTCGGGTGGCACGGATTTGTTCGGGTGATAGCCATAGGGTTTGCATTATACCGTCGTCGAGCTTGCGACCGGCCTCATGTCCGGTGATTTTGCCGGTGAAGGCGAAACGCAAGCCGGTGGTATCCGATTCACTCGAATGCCAGCGATAGATGCCGAGCAGGTGTTGCGGAGTAAAGTGACAGGCCGATTCCTCCAGCGTTTTGCGCGCCACAGCGGCGACTATCATCTGCTTCCAGATGCCCGGCAGGCTGGTTGTAACGTAAACCCTGTGAGGTTTCCTCTTTAATCGGCAGAAATTTGCCCTCGCGCCCAATGACCGCGCCGACAGTGACATTGGGTTTCCAGATCATTTCGTACTATAAAATAACAAAGGCAGGGTTTCCCCTGCCTTTGTTGAGCTTGAGCCGGTATTACTTGGCTGCTGCGTCAGCTTTCTTTTCTGCCATCTTTTCTTTCTTGGCTGTGTGTACTTTCTTTGCTTTATGTACTTTCTTTGCTTTATGTACCTTTTTGACTTTGTGCACTTTTTTGGCTTCCATTTTTGTTTCTTTCTTTTCGACCTTGGCGGGAGCGGCTGGAGCCATGGTGTCTTCAGCAGCAACAGCGGTAAAAGAAACAGCAGCGAATACAGCGGCGATCAGTAACGATAACAGTTTGCTCATTGTGAACTCCAATTTATAGTAGATTGATAAACGTTTAGGACACTATTGTGTCAGGGCATATAACGCATCGCAGATTTATTCGGTTGACACCACCTAAGGGTATTATGCATGGCATGCCCCGAATTTCGGGGTACCCTGTCCGGCTTTAAACTCGGGTTTGCAAGGAGTAGCGCCGGCAGCAAGCAATATGCCGCCCGGAAGCAGTTGTTCGCCAAATGCAACTAGCGACACAAAGCCGAAGTTCGGTATTCTCCGAACCGGAACTTCAACGTAATAGCAATGTGCCGCGCACTTTTGCGGTGTTCCACTTGATCACAACATTAGAGAGCGTTTGTTGTATTGGCGCGTTCAACTGGGCTGACTTCAATCTGCCCGATTTGTCCGTCGGTAGACAACGCATTGGGGACAAGTTGCGGCACGATCAGCAGCCCCTGTGCATTTGGGATTGCCTCAATGTGCATTACAGGGGCTGCCCCGCGCACTCCTCCGAATATGGTGGCAAAAGCCGAATCGGCCGCGTCGCGCCCGGTACCAATGCGCACAAAGCCCATTGGAATAGCAACGCCTGATGGATCAAATATATACCAACGGTCACCCAGATAGACTTCGACGTAGGCATGAAAATCGGTCGGTCCCAGAACCGGATCGGCACCGTAGTCAATGCCAGTGACAAAACGGGCCGGAATATTGACCGCACGGCACAGTGCAATCATCAAGTGGGCAAAGTCGCGGCACACGCCCATCTCCTCCACCAGGGTGTCGACCGCAGTAGTGGAGCCGGTGGAGGAATTGGAGCGGAAGGTGACACGATTCATTACCCAGTCACGGATGGCCTGCACACGACCATACCCCTGCCACAAATGGCCAAACTCCTTGACCGCCAGCCGGTGCAAACGGTCCGACTGGCAATAGCGGCTGGGATAAATATAGGGCAGTACCGACCCAGGCAGGCTGGCCACAGGCACTTCGTAGATCTGCTCCGGCGGTGCGGAGTAGTGATCGATGTCCACCGTCGCATCGTAGCGCACCAGCAGCGGACCGGCAGAGGCTTTGAGCCGCAGGAATCGGGTGTGTGTCACGGGATCGGTGTTCAGATTGAATGGCAGGCTTTGGCTAATACTCAGCGACTCGTTCACCACGGTTTGATGCCGGGTTTGCGCGGCATGAATGCTGAAAATGAAATCGCAACCGGGCTGGTCGATTTCGTAATTCAACTCAATCGAGAATTTTAGTCTGACCAAGGAGAGCTTTCGGTGAACAGGGGTTGCAAACGCAATCGAACGCAGCGTGTTGGATAGACAGTATGTTCATGATACGTCAAATCACTCCCTTTGGCACCAATGAGGGATTCATCCTTGCAAACCGCCTGTGCCAAAGTCGGCCAGTGGCATGAACGATCCGCACTTTCATAGAACTGCCGTTCGCCAACCATCACTAACGACCCGTAAGAGACTGATGACCACATAAATTCACAGCTATATAGCGGTCATTCGTGACATGCGGCAATCGGCACACAGCTGTCATTGGAGGTTGAACATTTGAATGGCTGCTATGTTGCCGGAAGCCGGCACTCAGTCGGGCGTAACTTCGTCAGCGTGACTGTCTCTTACCGACCCAAAGCGGATAATCGACTTCCTGGAAGCGGAAGCTCAACCATCAAGCCAGTTGGCTTGCATATGCCCGTCTAGCGATACGAAATCACCTTTTCATGTACGGCATTATCCGTGTGAGTAATACTAAAACTATAATTGCGCAAGTCCGCGTTCAGCGTCGCTATGCATGCCTGGTTTTTCCACGTCAGGTGTAGTTGCTGCTCTTCTGTACCATTAACCTTCAACTCGCCGTCAAATGCAGGGGAAGTATTCCGCAGTCTAATGAGCTCTAGTTGGTCCCGCACAACAGCTCGCTTGAGTCCTTGCTCGATATCGCTGTTTGTGAGAGTCGTGCGATTGATTTCCTTATGCCCCGCTGTACCGCCATTGTCCGCGGCTGCGTAATCGTTCTTGCCGGCAAATAGATCCAGATACCACACTTGCGGTATACCCGGCATAAACATTTGGATTGCGCGGGCAAGACGCAACTTTCGCTCGTCTTCACCCAATGCACTGAAGAACGTCGCATTCACCTGGTAATACGATATCTTCCCACCATCCGGGCCATAGAGGCTTTTTACTCTCCCACCCCTGTCAATTATTTGTTTGATAACTGCGTCGATCTCTTCTTCGCTTAACAATCCCTCTTTTGAGACGCCGGCATTATCTTTACCTTTCAAATCAAGAACAGGAATACCGTCATGGCACCCAAGCATGTTAATTGTTTTGATATCTTTCTTTATTAGCTCGTCAATCCAGCGCAGAAGATGCCTGTTTGTCCCCCAATCCAGAGCATGAATAACCAAACCGGGGAAGAAAAAGTCGTAGATGGGGAACCCTTTGGCAGACATTTCACCATGGAGCCCATCACCATACTCAGAATGTATTTCAGGCAGGAGAGTCAAGTCATACTTGCTGGCTATCCGTTTCAGTCTTTCCAGGTATTCCCACGTACCGGGTTTATTGAAGAAATTTTGCTCGCCCGGTTCCTTGTGCAAATATGCGAATGCATCAAGTCTGACAAGTTTTCCGCCATGATCACGCAGCTTCTTTAAGGTCGCATCGTAAAAATTCCAGACCTCTTCAGATTGTGCGTTTAAATCCATTTGCCCCAAATACTTGCGGTTCCGCTCAACGACGGAGACGATATCATCTTTGTAACGGGAGAAGTCACCCAAATCGGCTTCTTTAACGTCCCGTTTCGCATTCAATACGTTATTCAGGATCGCGGCAATGTTCTCCGCATGCTCATGTGTAAGTTCTTCGATCTTCAATGCCTTTAGCAGAGCATGTGCGCTGACCTCGTGATAAGCGATCTCCTGATAAAAGGTATTCCAGTAAGGTCTCTCGGAGCCATCCGGAAAGCGTACTTTCAATACCGGAAGGCCGGGTTTTCTCATAAAAAGCTTCTCGAGATATTCTTCATGCGGTATCACGTAACCATCAGGACCTAGCTCTCCATGCGAATGCCAGAATTCGTTCCAATCAATAAAGAAGTTCTTATATTTTGATTTCTCCCCATTCTTCAATAGGTCCTGAAACTGGGGAGAGCCTACGGAAAGATGGTTTAAAACGAGATCAAACTTGAACATGATATTGAGTTCATGGAGCTGCTCCAAATCTTCCCGGGAAACAAGCTCATCATTGAGATCGTAATCTATGATAGAAAAGCCGCGATCCAAATCACTGTTAAAAATAGTTGGCAGAATATAGAACAAAGAAAAAACATCATTGAATTCAGGCATCTTGAGCATACGTGTTATATCGGCCAGTTTCCGGCCAATACTGTCAGGGTATGCGTTAAATATTACGCCTTTTGGCAATCCTTTTTCCATCGATACAGCTTCGGTATTCATGGCACCCGCTCCCTTTCCTGTATATTTTTCTTGGAGCCGCATACATGGCATACTCCCCGGCAGCATCTGCCTGGCAGGGTGCAATATTCTAGTAAAAAAAGGATATTGACAAATTAACCACCCAATACAGAAAAGCATGCCACCAAGATCGTCCTGAATCACCCATGATTCACAAAATACTTTCCAGCCTTTCACCAATGTCCGCAATTGGCACAAAATAACCTCTTAGCGAACTCCGCAGAAGCGGGCATCCGGATGCCGTTGAAATTTACCATATAACGACCGCTTGAGTTTAGGAGCGGCTGTTCGTAGCGACATTCTTGACCGGCAATTATTGGCACATTGCGGATGTTCGTAGTTATTTAATAATTACCCGAAAGCGGTAGTTTGGATTAAGGCTGTAGGGATACGACCACCCCCTGGTGGCTACCGTTTGGACTGGAATTGATTCTGGAATTATTTGAGGTCCAGTTACTCTTATAAACCCATCCGAGTGGCGGGTTTTTATGCTGCTGACTTGGTAAATCTTTATCTAATCTGCTTACTATGCGTTTACAAGGTCATTATTCAGGCTACTCAGTGAAAATGCTGTAACCTTTTATTCTATTGGTGCCGGGGGAGGGACTCGAACCCTCACACCATTTCTGGCACCGGATTTTGAGTCCGGCGCGTCTACCAGTTCCACCACCCCGGCTGAGGGGGCGCATTATCCATGAAGCAACGCGCCATATCAACTGCATTCTCAACCTGATGGGCCCGGTTGCCACCGTTTCCCGCCGCATTGTTGCTTGTTATCAAGGCCTTTATATGGATAGATTGGATGTGACAGTGATCGGCCGGGTGGGGTTTAATAGGGTGGGTGTGACGGGGGTTCCGGCCTGGCTGCGGTGCTCAGGCAGCTTGTCCGGGCGCGAGTCGAAATCAAGGTGTTATTATTGGGCGCCCAATTGATGCGTATTAACAACCACTACTGCGATGGCTGCGAATACGGTTGAGGATACCAGCCGGGTAGCTATAAACAAAGGTCAGGAAGAGGACAGTTGATCATGAACGCAAAATACATGCAGCAAGTGATGCGTATCGCCCGCCGTGCCGGTGCCGCCATCATGGAGGTCTATCACAGCGGCGATTCGGGCGAGACCAGCAAAGCGGATAACTCCCCGCTTACCCTGGCAGACCTGGCCGCGCATCGAATCATTGTTGAGGAACTCGCCGGGCTTACGCCGGATATCGCTATCCTTTCCGAAGAAGCCGCCGACATTGCTTACCCGGTGCGTTCGCAATGGACGCGCTACTGGCTGGTTGATCCGCTCGACGGCACGCGGGAATTCATCAAGCGCAACGGCGAATTCACGGTCAACATCGCGCTGATCGAATCGGGCGAACCGGTTCTGGGTGTGGTGTATGCGCCGGTGCTGGACGTGTGCTACTACGGCGCACGCGGTACAGGCGCATTTGTGCAGCGCGGCAATGCTGCGGCTCAGCCTATCGCTGTTAAACCGCACACCGCGGGCGAAACCATCAGGGTCGTCGCCAGCCGTTCGCATAGCGATGCGCGTACCGAAGCGTTGCTCAAACAACTTGGCGATTGCCAATGTATCAGCATGGGCAGTTCGCTCAAACTCTGCCTGGTTGCCGAAGGCGAAGCACATTTCTATCCGCGCCTGGGTCCGACCATGGAATGGGACACCGCTGCCGCGCATGCCGTGGTGAACGCGGCGGGCGGCATAGTGTGCAACTTGGCTGGTGAGGAATTGCGCTACAACAAGGTGGATTTGCACAACCCCGAGTTTCTGGTTTTGCCCGCTGCCGATGAGGCATTAATCGGTCTTCTGAAACTTCGTCGGTAAATGCAGGATTGACCTTTTCAGGGTTGAGCTTATGCCCGGGTTGCCGTGCTTTACCGGCCAAGAGGCGCGCTTTATCCCGGACAGATATTTCACATCGACTACAATCTCGCCTTTGTATGGCTTTTCCCCGTGTTCATGCGTACCGATGAATTTGATTTTGTTTTGCCCGAACATCTGATCGCACAGCATCCGCCTGAGCGGCGTGGTGCCAGCCGCCTGTTGCATGTGCATGACGGTGTGCTGGAGGACAGGCTTTTTGCCGATCTGCTGCAACTGGTCAGGCCGAACGATTTGCTGGTGCTGAATGACACGCGTGTGATCAAGGCGCGTTTGTTCGGCAACAAGGAAAGCAGTGGCAGGATCGAGGTGCTGGTCGAGCGCGTGCTGAATGCGCATGAGGTTCTGGCACAGGTGCGCGCCAGTCATGCGCCCAAGGCGGGCAGTTTTTTGAAGCTGGCAGGAGAATTGCAGGTCGAGGTACTGGGGCGCGAGGGCGAATTTTTTCGCCTGCATTTTATTTCCGGGGAAGGCGTGTTGGACCTGCTCGAACGCTATGGGCAATTGCCGTTGCCGCCCTACATCACCCACCCGGCCGGGGCTGAGGACGAACAGCGCTACCAGACCGTGTTTGCAAAAACGGCGGGCGCGGTCGCGGCGCCGACGGCGGGGTTGCATTTCGACGAGGCGATGCTGAAAGCTCTGCGCGGCAAAGGGGTGCAGATCGCCTGGGTGACCCTGCATGTCGGTGCGGGAACCTTCCAGCCGGTACGCGCGGAACACATACACGAACACACCATGCACAGCGAGCGCTATGAAATTCCGCAAGCGACGGCGGATGCAATCGCCGAGGCCCGCGCGAAACGGGGAAGGGTGATTGCGGTCGGGACCACCAGTCTGCGTGCACTGGAGAGTGCCGCGGAATCCGGTGTATTGCAGGCCGGGAGCGCGGAGACGAATATTTTCATCACGCCGGGATATCGCTTCAGGTTAGTGGACGTGCTGCTGACAAATTTCCATTTGCCAAAATCCACCCTGCTGATGCTGGTGTGCGCGTTTGGCGGGATGAAGACTATGCTGGATGCTTACCGCCACGCGGTTGAAAAAGAATACCGTTTCTTCAGTTACGGAGACGCGATGCTGATCGAAAGAAAACCATGAAATTCACCCTGCATAATACCGACGGCGTTGCCCGTCGCGGCTCGCTTGAACTTGCCCACGGCAGTGTGGAAACGCCCGCCTTCATGCCGGTCGGCACTTATGGCACGGTCAAGGCGATGACGCCGGTCGAGCTGCACGAGATCGGCGCGCAGATCGTGCTGGGCAACACTTTCCATCTTTGGCTGCGCCCGGGTCTGGAAGTGATCGCAGCGCACGGCGGATTGCATCGCTTCATGGGATGGGACGGGCCGATACTGACCGATTCCGGCGGTTTTCAGGTGTTCAGCCTGGGGGCGTTGCGCAAGATCACCGAGGAGGGCGTGAAGTTCCAGTCTCCGGTCAACGGCGACAGATGTTTCCTGTCCCCGGAAGAATCCATGCGTATCCAGCGCGTGCTGAATGCCGACATCGTGATGATTTTCGACGAGTGCACGCCGTATCCGGCCAACGAGAAGACGGCCGGGGAATCGATGCGTCTGTCGCTGCGCTGGGCGGCGCGCTCGAAAGCCGCGCATGACGGCAATCAGAATGCGCTGTTCGGTATCGTGCAGGGCGGGATGCATGAACAGCTGCGCGACGAATCACTGCGTGAACTGGAGCGTATCGGTTTTGACGGTTACGCCATCGGCGGGCTGTCGGTGGGCGAACCCAAGGAAGACATGCTGCGCATACTCAGGCACACCGCGCCGCAACTGCCGCAGCACAAGCCGCGCTACCTGATGGGCGTCGGCACGCCGGAGGATATCGTGGCGGCGGTTGCGCAGGGTATCGACATGTTCGATTGCGTGATGCCGACGCGCAATGCGCGCAACGGCATGATGTTCACCCGCCTCGGCGACATCAAGATCAAGAATGCCCAGTACCGGATGGACATGCGCCCGCTGGACGGGCAGTGCGGTTGTTACACCTGCCGCAACTTCACCCGCGCCTATTTGCACCATCTGCACCGCATCGGCGAGATACTCGGTGCGCGTTTGAACACGATACACAATCTGTATTATTACCAGCAGCTGATGGGCGAAATCCGCGCGGCGATCGAGACCGGTACTTTTGCGGATTTTGCGGCGCATTTCGGGCGGATGCGCGGCCAGAATCGGGACAGTCCGGCAACTTGACTATCGATTTGGAACGCGCCGGCAGTTATTTGGAAGGATCGGGCTGAATCGGCGGCTGGGTGATGCGCATGTCCCGCTGTTCCAATACCAGCGATAGAAACTCGTCTGCCGGCAACGGACCGCTGAACAAAAATCCCTGCGCATGCTGGCACCCGAGTTGCTGCAGGAACGACAATTGCGCGCCGGTTTCGACACCTTTTGCGATGACCGTCAAGTCGAGGCTGTTCGCCAGCGCGATGATCGTGGTCACGATCGCCGCATTGTCGGCATTGTCCGGCAGACCGCGAATAAATGTCCGGTCGATTTTGAGCAGGTCGATGGGGAAGCTTCGCAAATAGCCGAGACTCGAATAGCCGGTTCCGAAATCATCGAGGGTGAACTTGATGCCGACGCGCTTGAGTCCTTCGAAATTGGCAAGGACTGATTCGTTCGGATCCTTCAAAAAGCCATCCGTGATCTCGAGATGCAACAACCGCGGGTCAATCTCGGCCTGCTCGATCACCCCGGAAATCATCGTCTCAAGACCCGGGGTTGCAAAATGGCGGAGCGACAGATTCACCGCCATGCTGAGATGGGCCAGTCCGTTCCCGCTTTCCTGCCATGCCTGCAACTGGGCGCACGCCTCGCTGAAGACCCATTCGCTTAGCGGGGCGATGAGTCCGCATTTCTCGCTCATCGGGATAAATTCCGCGGGCGAAAGCCAGGGTCCATGCGCATTGGGCCAGCGCAGCAGCGCTTCGGCACCGATAATCGTCCCGGATTTCAGGTCGATAACGGGCTGATAATGCAGCACGAATTCGTTGTTCTCGAGCGCACGCCACATTTCATCTTCCAATTGCACCTGCTGCTGAATCTCCTCGCTCATATGTTCGACGAACATCTGGTGCCTGTTGCGTCCCAGGCGCTTGGCGCTGTGCATAGCCATGTCCGCCTTGCCGATCAGCGTCTCCGCATCCTTTCCGTGCTCGGGATAAAGGGCGATGCCGATGCTCGCGGTGAGATGAAGCTCGCGTTCGCCGGTTTCGATCGGTGCGGCAATGGCATTGAGCATCTTCGTGGCGATCTGGAACAGGTCCACGTTGGATTTGATGTCCGGCAAACTCACCACGAATTCATCGCCGCCAAGGCGGGCGATGGTGTCGCTTTCGCGCACACAATGCTCCAGGCGATGCGCCACGGTTTGCAGAACCTGATTGCCGATTTCATGTCCCATGGAATTATTGATGTTCTGGAAATAATCGAGATCGATAAAAGCCACAGCCAGCAGGTTGCTATGGCGCTCCGCCGAAGTCAGCGATTGTTTGATCCTGTCCAGAAGCAGCAGCCGGTTCGGCAAGTTGGTCAATGCGTCATGGGTGGTCACATGCCGGAGATTTTGCTCGATGCGGCGTTGCTGCTCATATTGATTCCTGATGACGCTATCGGCATGCCTGACGATGAAGAACAGGATTGCGTAAAGTGCGGTCAGCACCCCGATCACGCTCATTGCGACCCGTGCTCCCTCTTTGTTGTCGCTTGCCTCCAGGTCGGTGATATCGGTATAGATCGCCATTACACCCTGGATTGGTCCCTCCGCGCTGGGACGCAACGGGATGTAGCTCGACAACACATCGCGATTCACGAACTCGCCGTCGAGGCCATTGAACTTGTCGTAGCGGGTGATTGTGCTTTGCGGCAATCCCAGTCTTGCCGAGAGAAAGCCGGCATCGCTGCCATTGCTGGTCCCAATTTGCGCGGTATCGGTCGAAAACAGAATGCGTCCGTCAAGCTGGTAAATTTGCACACGGAGCGTTGGGGTATTGCGCACCGCGTTGCGCACGCTACGCTCCAGTTTGGCAATGTCGGGCTGGCGATGCAGGGTATTTGCATCAAGATGCCTTGCCGCATTGGCGAAGCTGCGGAACTGCGGCCAAATGTTGTTTGCGAAAGTCTGCGTCAGCGCAATGTTCCGGCTTTCGCCATATCTGAGCAGATGATTATGTTCCAGCAACTGATGGAGGATGCCGAGGACGACTGCCGCCAGCACCACTGAAACCAGGCTCGCGATGGAAAAATAGCGCAGTAGTCGAAACATGCTTTTCCCTTGTTATGTTACGCACCCAGTTATCCAGCCGCTTGTGGAAAATGGACATGTTTACTGAAACTGCATGATGCTGTATTAACCGTATGTTGCCGGTTTGCCACAGATGCCCGCAGGGCGCGGGAATTTGATTTGCCGCTTTCCGCGCGAACTGCTTTTACGCTAAAGAATAATATGGGAATGTTCAATGTGCTGTCAATGCAATGCGAGATCGACGCGGCAAACGGGCTGACTGGACTGAATGGCACGATATCCCGCTTCACGGATCCCAGCATCGCGATATGATTGCCCATGCACAATACTGACAGGAATTCGATGTCCCCGATGATCAGCTGGACCGAGGCAGGGTCGGAATGCACGGCCCGTTGGCGCTCGGAAAGCGGCATGCCGCCGCCGAAGCGCGTGGTCATCGCGGACGACACGATGAGGACGGATCGGGCATATCGGCTTGCCTGCGAAGGGACAGCGCTGTTGTGGCGCGGCGATTTCCACAATGCCAGGCAGCTGCTGCAGGCGATGTCGCGGCGCGCCGATCGCAAGCCGCGCAAGCCTGTCCCGAGCCTGGCCGAAGGAACTCCGCCGATCCCCGGCAGAGTTTTTCACCTGCATCGCCAGGCCCAGTCGCAACGCGCGCGCATGCTGGCGATGATCCTGATCCCGCTGGACGCCGACTACACCATTCCGCTGCGGCGCGCGCCGGATATCCGCCAGGCCTGCACTGAAGTTTTCGGGGAAAGCAGCGAACCCTCGGTCGTTTCGCTGCGCGAATTGCTGGGCCTGGTCGGCGCGCACGAGTGGCGCAAGAAGGGCGTCGAGATACCTTGTTTGAATGCGCGCATCCACCCGCACTACGGTGTGTTCTCGCCGGTACGCGGCGAGTATGTGGAGCTGGTAAATTCCGCGCCGCTGCCGCAAGCTTTTCCTCGGCCTGAATTGGCTTTTGACATCGGCACCGGCACCGGTGTGCTGGCGGCGGTGTTGGCGCATCGCGGCATCAAGCGCATCGTCGCCACCGACCAGGACCCGCGCGCGCTGGCCTGCGCCCGCGAGAATATTTCCCGGTTGGGGCTGGATGCGCAGGTGGAAATCGTGCAGGCGGACCTGTTTCCCGCGGGCAAGGCGCCGCTGGTCGTGTGCAACCCGCCGTGGATACCCGCCCGCCCCAGTTCGCCGATCGAATACGCGATCTTCGATCCGGACAGCCGCATGCTGCGCGGCTTCCTCGGCGGACTGGCAGAACATCTGGAGCCGGATGGTGAAGGCTGGCTGGTGCTCTCCGACATCGCCGAGCATCTGGGTTTGCGCACGCGCGAGGAATTGTTGGCGTTGTTTGAAGCTTCGGGATTGAAAGTGGCGGAGCGGCTGGATGTGCGGCCGCATCATGCCAAGGTTGCCGATGACACAGACCCGCTGCATACGGCGCGGGCGAAGGAGGTTACGTCGTTGTGGCGGCTGGCGGGACGCTAGCCGGCTATGCAGGGAGGCTCTACAAGGCTGCATGTTCCGGTCGGTGCCCAGAATAGCCATTCGAAATATTTCTGCTGATTGCTGATATTTAAAGTCCAGGTAAAATTTATCAAGTAGAATTTATCCGGATAATAACTGCTAACGCTCCGGGAGTTATCGTGGCATTTTTTGGTGATGATCCAAATGAACGACTTTCCAGAAATTAAGGGACTGTTGTTCGATCTGGACGGCGTGCTTTATGTCGGCTCCCGGGTTATCGAGGGCGCAATTGACGCTGTGGGACGAATTCGAGCCAGCGGTATTTCCTGTCGTTTCGTCACAAACACAAGTACCTTGTCGCTGGATTCCCTGCAGCAAAAAATAAATTCCATGGGTTTTTCCATACCCGAACAAGAATTCATCAGTGCCCCCCAGGCAGCGTTACTTTTCCTGAAACAACAAGCAGATCCAGTGTGCCGCCTTTTGCTATCGGATGATGTAAAGCGGGACTTCATGGAATTCCGTCAATCGGATACCGATGCCGAATACATCATAATCGGAGATATCGGGGATGCTTGGTCATATCGGCTGATGAACGAGATTTTCAATTGCCTGATGAAAGGTGCGCAATTGATTGCCATTCACAAGAACCGGTTCTGGCAAACGGAGGCAGGTTTGCAGATGGATATTGGGGGATTCGTCGACGCCCTGGAATATGCCAGCAATACGAAAGCAAAAATCATAGGCAAACCTTCATTTGATTTCTTCAATATTGCATTGGGTACCACGGGGTTTCAACCCGCCGAAGTGGCGATCGTTGGCGACGACATAGATGCAGATGTGGGCGGCGGGCAACAGGCGGGACTAAAGGGAATTCTGGTAAAAACCGGGAAATATCGCCAAGCCTATGCCGAAACTTCTCCGGTCAAGCCGGACCTGGTCATCGACTCGATCAGGGACTTGCCCGGCATTCTGAAAATATAGCCTGGGCATTTTGAAGCGGTGCTTGCTTTGTATCAGTGACGGTTCAGGATGATTTGGTTTGTTGAGGTGCGCCAGTTTTGGCGGACTGAACCGGAA
>CAZCKZ010000008.1:0-19275 GCA_964499395.1 uncultured Gallionella sp.
GTAGGTCGGGACGCGCTCGAGCCAGCCCAGCGGGGTGATCATCGACAACAACAAGTGCAGCTCCGCATGCTCCGGCACCCTGGATTGAATGAACAGTGTGGCACGTGCCGGGTTGACGCCGGCGGCAAGCCAGTCCACCACCATGTCCCACACGCTTTGTTCGATGACGTGGGGCGTGTCGTAATGCGTGGTCAGCGCGTGCCAGTCGGCCACGAAGAACAGGCATTCGTATTCGTTCTGCATCTGTACCCAATTTTTGAGCACCCCGTGGTAATGCCCCAGATGCAAACTTCCGGTGGGTCGCATTCCCGATAACACACGATCAGCAAACATGATTAAATCCCAAATATCAACAAAATCAATTTAAACATCAGGTTCACTAGCGGCAAGAGTATCAAACCCAACACTGGCGTAACTGCCAGAAAAATCAAAATGAACATGCCGTAAGGCTCGACCTTCGACAGTTGGAATGCCTGGCGATGCGGCAACAGGCTGACCGCAACGCGTCCGCCATCCAGCGGGGGCAGCGGCAACAGGTTGAGCACCATCAATATCACATTGATCTGGATCCCGATCTGCGACATGCCAAGCAGCGGCCCGGCAAAATAATTTTCCGGAAATATCAGCCCCATCTTATAGACTAATGCCCAACCCAGTGCCATGACCAGATTCGAAGCCGGTCCGGCGATCGCGACCCACAGCATATCCTTCTTGGGATGTCGCAGCGCGGCGAAATTGACCGGCACCGGCTTGGCCCAGCCGAACAAAATACCGCCCATCCAAAGGGTGAGCAACGGCAACAATATCGTGCCGACCGGATCGATGTGATGCAGCGGATTGAGGCTGATGCGCCCCGCCTTATCGGCGGTCATGTCGCCGAAATGCCGCGCTACGTAGCCATGCGCCGCTTCGTGCAGGGTGATGGCGAACAGCACCGGAATGGCACCAATGGCGACGGTTTGTATCAGTTGTTCAATTTGCATCGGGTTCCTGTCAGTTTAATCAATCTTCAATTCCAAACGGAGCTACATCGCCCTTGCCGCGACGCAGCAACACCGGTACATCGCCGGTTAAATCGAACACGGTGGTGAAATCCACACCCACAGCACCCCCGTCGATCACCAGTTCGACTTGTTTTTCCAGCAGGTCGCGTATCTGTTCTGCATCATTCAATGGCCCCTCTTCATTGGGCAATATCAATGTGGTGCTGCACATAGGCTCGCCCAGTTCTTCCAACAATGCGAGCGCCACAGGATGATCGGGAATGCGGATGCCGATGGTGCTGCGCTTGGGATGCTGCAAGCGTTTCGGCACCTCCTTGGTCGCCCTCAGGATAAAAGTGTAGCTGCCCGGCGTGTTGTTCTTGAGCAGCCTGAACTGCACGTTATCCACCTGTGCGTAGCGGGAAATTTCCGACAGGTCGCGGCACATCAGGGTCAGATGATGATGTTCGTCCAGCTTGCGGATCTGGCGTATGCGCGTCACCGCATCCTTGTCGTCGAGATGGCAGCCCAGTGCATAGCAGGAATCGGTGGGGTACACCACGATACCCCCGTCGCGCAGCACTTCAGCTGCCTGGCGTATCAGGCGCGGGTTTGGATTGCCGTGATAGATAGTAAAGAACTGGGACATCAGGTCACTTTCCCTGCCCCGTCATTTTCCCATGCCTGCCAAACCGGCCGACAACCCAGCGGAAAGTCCGGCAGCCGTCCCATATCCCGATAGCTCTCGCCCGGGCCGTGAAAATCCGAACCGCACGAGGCCAGCAAATTGAATTCTTCGGCATAGCGTGCAAATTCGGCATATTGTTCGGGGGTATGGCTGCCGGTCACCACCTCTATCCCCTGTCCGCCAAGCTCGACGAACTCGGCCAGCAATTCATGCATGGTCTTCTTGCCCATTCCGACACGCCCCGACATATAGCGGCCGGGGTGGGCAAGCACCGCCATGCCGCCGCTGCCGCGTATCCACCCGACCGCATCAGCCAAATCCGCCCATTGATGGGGCACATAACCCGGCTTGCCTTTCACCAGATAGCGGTTGAACACGCTTTTCACGTCCTTGCAATGCCCGGACTCGACCAGATAACGGGCAAAGTGGGTGCGGCTGATCATGTTGGGATTATTGGCGAAATGATATGCACCCTCAAGCACCCCGCCGATACCGGCCTTGGCCAGCGCATCGGACATTTTCTTCGCACGCTCACCCCGTCCGCTGCGCACAATGCGCAAGCCTTCGACCAGGGGAGGATAAGAGGGTGTTATGTTCAATCCGACAACATGCAGGGTGTGGGTACGCCACGACACGGACACTTCCACGCCGTTGACAAAGGTCATGCCGTGCCGGTCCGCGGCAGCGCGTGCCTCATCCAGGCCATCCACATCATCATGATCGGTCAGCGCCATCACCTTCACGCCGCGCTCGGCAGCCCGATCCACCAATTCCGCGGGCGCAAGCGTGCCATCGGAAATGTTGGAATGGCAATGCAGGTCGTAATCCAGCATCAGGCTTCTGCGGCGGCACCGCCCCCCTTTTTCATGGCCTTGCCCTCTTCGGCGCGTTTGCGGCGCACTTCCTTGGGATCGGCAATCAGGGGACGGTAGATCTCGATGCGGTCCTTGTCGCGCACCACAGCATCGGTTTTGGTCAGCTTGCCAAAAATCCCCATCTTGTTGACCGTCAGGTCGATATCGGGATATTTCTGCAGAATGCCGCTGGCCTGAATCGCCTCCGCCACCGTCGAGCCTGGCGCCACCGGCTGCCTGAGCAGCGTCTGTTGCTCAGGCAGGGCATACACCACTTCGATATTGATCTTGTCACTCATTTGTTCGAATAAACCTTTTCTGCTCGCTGGATGAATGCATCCACGAAACTGTTTGCAATGTAATGAAACACCGAGCCAACCATTTTTTCCAGCAACCTGCTGGAAAAATCATAGCGCAGGGAAAACTCTATTTTACAGGCTGAATCCCCCAATGGGATAAAACGCCAGCTACCGTCCAGATGCTTGAACGGCCCATGCTGCAAAGTCATGTCGATTTGATGCGGTGGCCTGCGCACGTTCTCGGTGGTAAAGCTCTGCTTGAGATGGTGATAATCGATATGCACCGTGGCATGAACCGTTGCGCCATCCAGTGCGGTGACGCTGGTCCCCCCGCACCATGGCAAAAACCTTGGGTAATCTTCCACGCGATCCACCAGGTTGAACATCTGCTCCGCGCTGTGCGCCACCAACACTGTTTTTTCCACTAACGCCATTGCTGATCTGGGAGCCGCTATTCCAAAGGCTGGTAGAATAGCCGAACATACCGCAAAACACACCTTATATGAGCATCATCCAGAACAAAAAGGCCTATCACGAATACTTCATCGAGGATAAGTACGAGGCCGGCATCATGCTGGAAGGCTGGGAAGTCAAGGCCATCCGCGCCGGGCGTGCGCAGCTCAAGGAGGCCTACGTTATCGCAAAGGATGGCGAGCTATACTTGATCGGCTCGCACATCAGCCCGTTGCTGAATGCTTCCACACACATCCACCCCGATCCGGTGCGCACGCGCAAGCTGCTATTGCACAAACTGGAAATCGACAGGATTATCGGCAAGGTACAACGTGCCGGCTACACCCTGATGCCGCTGGACATGCACTACAAGAATGGCCGCGTCAAACTGGAAATCGGCCTTGCCAAGGGCAAAAAACAACATGACAAGCGCGCTACTGAAAAGGATAAGGACGCCAAACGGGAAGCTGCACAGGCCATGAAAAAAGAACGAAAAGAGCCAAATGAGTGCGAGTGGCGCGGTCTGTTTCCCGTAAGCAATGGCCCCTGAACAAGAGGCAACGCAAATCATGAACGATCAAACCGAAAAACAAACCGCCTACCTGGCCGGTGGCTGCTTCTGGGGCATGGAAGAACTGGTGCGCCAAATTCCCGGCGTACTGGAAACCGAAGTCGGTTATACCGGTGGCGATACACCGGATGCGCGTTACGAACAGGTGAGGACCGGCAAAACCGGCCATGCCGAATCCCTGAAAGTCGTGTTCGATCCGCAACGGCTCAGTTACCGGCACCTGCTGTTTGAATTCTTCCGCATGCACAATCCCACCACCCGCAATCAGCAGGGCAACGACATCGGCACGCAATACCGCTCGGCGATTTTTTATGCTGACGATGAGCAGAAAAATACCGCGGAAGGAGTCATCAAAACCGTGGACGCATCACGCGAATGGCAAGCAAAAGTCGTCACCGAAGTCGTGCCGTTCAGGGAATTCTACCGCGCCGAGGAATACCACCAGAAGTATCTGGTCAAGAATCGCGGCGGCTACACCTGCCACTATGTGCGCAGGCTCGATTTAGGGGAAGGAAAGTAACCGGGGCGGTATTGGCGCCGGAAAAACAGCGTTCACTCTGCCAATGCGGAGATATTTCCGTGATTCACAAACGACGCCAAAAGAACGGTTTATTCAAGTTTAATCGACCATGGCTGCCGTTTCATGCAACAACTCGCGAACCCTGGTTGCCACATCATGTTCGGGACTAACCGCCAGCAGTTTTTGCCAGATATCGCGTGCCCCGCGGACGTCGTTTTTGGCACGATGCAATAACAAGCCAAGATTCACATAGGCATGACCGAAGCCGGGATCCCGGGCAATGGCCTCACGGAAAGCCTGTTCGGCCAGGTTGATATCGTCATTGCGCCAATACATCGTGCCAAGATCGGTTCTCACCGCCGCCAGATCGGGATTGATGTCCAGTGCACGCCGATAATAGATTATGGATTGCCCGGCATCCCCCTGATCGTAAAAGATGTTACCCAGAGCTATCGCGGCATCGATATCGTTATTATCTTTATTGAGACGCGCTTTGAGTTGAGCGACAGGGTTATTTTCATCCATAGTCTCGTTCCCCAAACTGAAAATTAAAAAATCGGATACTTCCGCCCCTCTTCGTGCCGGAAATCCAACATGCCATCAACCAGGCAACAATGCGCCACCAGTGGCCGATTAATTTACATCAGGCCTCATTCAGCGCAGCCAAACTACGCCCAAATAATCATGCCGGCCACCGCCACGCACACGGTCAGCAGTCCCAATGCCAGATTCACGGCAATCAGCTTGCGTATTTTTGCCAGCAATTCTCCCGCATCTTTCCAGCGCTGTTTGGCAACATTCAAGCTGAACGGCACATAGCAGGCAAAGAACACGTAGCCGTAGATCGCCATCATCACCAGGCCCATCGCCAGCATGATGTGGATGTACATCCCCACATGCGCCATGCCCCCGAACAGATAGACCAGGTACAAACCGCTGACCAGGAGCGCTGCCACCGCCCCCCACACCCAGACGAAGAAGCGGCGAAATACCGTGTCCCACAAACGCAATCGCTGCGGGGGTTCGAGTGCTTCTACCGCAGCCGGGCGCAGCACCACATAGGCGAAGAACATGCCGCCCACCCAGATCAGGACGGCAAGCAGATGGATCAGTTTGAACAGGGCCATAATATTTATCCGGAAATGTTAATTGGTCGGTCAGTACGATACCTGAAAACAGCTTATTTCCCTACCCCTGTTCTGCGCGAGGAAACAGAAGTTCGCGCACCGGCCTGAAACTTTTGCGATGCACGATCGACACGCCATGTTCGCGCAATGCGGCAAGATGCGCTGCAGTGGGATAGCCTTTGTGGCTGGCGAATCCGTAGTGCGGATAGATTTCATGCAACTCCAGCATCAACGCATCCCGGGCAGTCTTCGCCAGAACCGAGGCGGCGGAAATCGCGGCGACCCTGCTATCTCCCTTCACGATCGCTACGCTGGGAATACCGGTGTCAGGGCAATACAGCCCGTCCACCAACACCTGCCGGGGCCTGATGGGCAAGGATAGCACGGCCCGGCGCATCGCCAGCAACGTGGCCTGCAGGATGTTGAGCCTGTCTATCTCGCCGACATCGGCGTAAGCCACCGCCCATGCCAGCGCTTTCCCCTGGATGATGGGAACGAGCCGGTCGCGCTGTTGTTCGGTAAGTTTTTTGGAATCAGCCAAGCCGGCAATGGGATTATCCGGATCGAGTATTACCGCTGCCGCGCTGACCGGACCGGCCAGCGGGCCTCGCCCGGCTTCATCCACGCCGCAGACAAGCACGAAATCATCCATTGGGCAGATAAGACAGGATAGCTGCGGCGGCTTTTTGGGCGGTATTCTGGCGCAGCACCAGATGCAGTTCGGTGAACGTCTTTTCCAGCCGTGCCGCCGTATTCGCATCACCGACCAGATTGAGCAGCGCCTGGGCGAGGTTTTCCGGGGTCGCATCCTCCTGCAACAGCTCCGGCACGACGAAGCGCTCGCACAATATATTGGGCAAACCGTAATACGGCTGGTAGCCTTTCCGCTTCATCAGCCACCAGGAAAATGCCGGCATACGATAGGTGATCACCATCGGCCGCTTGAGCAGGGCTGCTTCCAGCGTGGCGGTTCCCGATGCGACCAGCACGCCGTCCGCGGCTATCATCGCATCCTGCGCATGTCCGAACAGCATGGTGATCGGCAATTCCTGTGCATCACAATCATATAGCACCTGCTCGAAAATCATCCGCGTTTCGCGGCTTGCCAGGGGCACCAGGAAGCGCGCGTCCGGCAGTTTCTTCAGGATCAGTTTGGCGGTTTCGATGTAGGTTAGCGCGAGTTGTTTTACTTCACTCTGGCGGCTGCCGGGAAGAAATGCGAATACCTTTGCATTCATCGGAATGCGCATGGCATCGCGCATCTCGGCACGTTTGGACTGGATAGGAAAAATATCGGCAAGCGGGTGTCCGACAAAATCCACCGGCACGCCGGCTTGCTGGTAAATCCCGGGCTCATGCGGAAACAATGCGAGCATATGCGAAACCGCGCGCTTGATTTTGTGGATACGCTCGCCGCGCCATGCCCATATCGAGGGACTGACATAATGAATGGTTGTAATGCCGCGCTGCTTGAGCGCAAGTTCAAGATCAAGATTGAAATCCGGCGCATCTACCGCAATGAACAAATCCGGACGATTTTCCAGGAAATAGGCGCGCAGCTTGCGCCGTATGCCGGCGATCTCGAAGTAATGGCGCAGCGCTTCGACGTAACCGTTCACCGCAAGCTTTTCCATCGGAAACATGATTTCCATGCCCGCGGATTTCATCCTGGGGCCGCCTATACCGACAAACTTCAAATCCGGTCGCGCTGCCTTCAGCGCCTCGATCAGGTGGCTGCCGAGCAGGTCGCCCGACGCTTCGCCTGCGACCATGCCGATCACAATCTTTTTTGTCATGACAAAACCGGATTAACGAATGATGCCGCGCGTTGCAGCGGTAATAAAATCGACCATAGGCTGGACTTCGGGATGCTCTGTTGCCTGGGTCTGAAGCACAGCCCTGGCATCCTCCAGGCTCAGTCCGGAACGATACAATGTCTTGTATGCACGTTTGATCGCGATGATGGATTCGCCGGAAAACCCGCGCCTTTTCAGGCCTTCCGAGTTGATGCCGTGCGCCACGGCCGGATTGTCGGCCGCGGTCACATAGGGCGGCAGATCCTGCGACAAGCGCGTCTGGAAACCGGTCATCGCGTGTGCGCCGATACGCACGAACTGGTGTATGCCCGACAGCCCGCCCAGGAAAACCCAGTCGCCCACATGCACGTGGCCGCCCAGCGTTGCACCGTTCGCCATGATGGTGTGGCTGCCGATCTGGCAATCATGCGCGACATGCACATAGGCCATGATCCAGTTGTCGCTGCCGATGCGCGTGACGCCGACATCCTGCACCGTCCCGGTATTGAGCGTGCAAAACTCGCGTATCGTATTGTTGTCGCCGATCTCGAGGCGCGTCGGCTCACCGGCATATTTCTTGTCCTGGGGAATTGCGCCCACCGAGCAGAACTGGAAGATGCGGTTGCCCTTGCCGATGCGCGTGTGTCCCTCGATCACGACATGGGGTCCGATCCAGGTACCGGCACCGACCTCGATGTGCGCGCCGATCACGGAATACGCGCCGACCTCGACATCGTCGGCCAGCCTGGCATCGGGATGAATGATTGCAGTGGGATGGCGCATTACGGGACAGCTTTGACTGTGCACATCAGCTCCGCCTCGGCGGCCAGCTGGCCATCGACTTCGACGACCCCGCTGAATTTGAACACGCCGCGCATGCTGCGGATCAGCGATACCCTGATGACCATCTGGTCGCCCGGGCTGACCGGGCGCTTGAACCGCGCACCGTCAATACCGGCAAAGTAATACACCGACTTTTCGTTCGCGCCCGCACCCATCGATTTGAACGACAGCAGTGCGGCAGCCTGCGCCATCGCCTCGACGATCAGCACGCCCGGCATCACCGGATGGTGCGGGTAATGTCCCGGGAAAAAAGGCTCGTTGATGGTCACGTTTTTCAGCGCGACGATGCTTTTGTCGGGTTCCATCGACGTTACCCGGTCTATCAGCAGGAACGGGTAACGGTGCGGTAAAAGTTCGAGAATTTCGTGTATATCCATCTGTGTAGTCATCAGTCTGTCCCTGTTATTGATGCCCGCCTGAAAGTTTCGGGCTCAAAGTTTTAATTTCTTCTTCCAAATGTTTGATGCGCTTCACCAGATCGTCAAGATGACGCAGGTGCACGGTATTTTTGCGCCAGTCTTCGACCCTGGAAAAAGGAAAAATCGCGACATAGGCGCCGGGTTCGCGGATAGACTTTCCAATCAGGGTGAAAGCGGCGATCTCCACATGGTCCGCTATCTGCAAATGTCCGAGTATTCCGGCACTGCCGCCGATCTGGCAATATTTCCCGATGGTCGTGCTGCCCGCAATGCCGACGCATGCGGCGATCGCGGTATGCGCGCCGATGCGCACGTTATGCGCAACCTGAATCTGGTTGTCCAGCTTCACGCCATCCTCGATCACGGTATCGTCCAGCGCACCCCGGTCTATGGTGGTGTTCGCACCGATCTCGACATCGTTGCCGATCACGACCCGGCCGATTTGCGGAATCTTGACCCAGCGTCCCTGATCCAGCGCGTGGCCGAATCCGTCCGATCCGATCACCGCACCGGAGTGCGCAATCAGGTTATCGCCTATCAAACAGTCGTGGTATACCACCACTTGGGGATACAGTCGCGCATGGTTGCCTACAACCGCATTTTCGCCGATAGAGCAACCCTCGCCGATCACGCTGTACGCGCCTATCTCTGCGCCCGAGCCGATCACTGCAGTTGCGGCGATGCTGGCCGTAGGGTCAATCTTTGCGCCTGCACTGACGACCGCACCGGGATGAATACCCGGCTTGGCTTGCGGCAATGGATTCAGCAAAGCTGAAACCCTGGCAAAATACGCGTAAGGATTGTCAGAGACGATGCGCGGCAACCCGGTCGCTTCAGCATCGGCTTCGCCAAGGATGACTGCGCCGGCTTTGGTACTTTCCAACTGCGCACGGTATTTGCTGTTGGTGAGGAAGCTGATTTGCTCAGGCTTGGCGGTTTCCAGCGTCGCAACCTGGGAAACACATGTCTCGGCCCGGCCCAATATCCGCCCGCCCAGGCGTTCGGCAATCTCGGATAATCGATAGGCAACAGTCATACGGAAATACCCGGACTATTTGCCGGGATTGTTATCTGCCTTGCTGTCCGGTTTGATGTCGGCAAGCTTCTTGATTACCTTGTCGGTAATGTCAATTTTTGGATTGCGATAAACCGCCTCCTGCAAAATCAGGTCATACTTCTCCGACTCGGCAATCGCCTGAATCGCTTTATTGGCCTGCTCCAGCACGATCGCCAGCTCTTCGTTCTTGCGCAAATTCAAATCCTCGCGAAATTCGCGCTGCATGCGTTGCAAGTCTGTATTCATGGC
Organism: uncultured Gallionella sp.; assembly: GCA_964499395.1. GTDB lineage: Bacteria > Pseudomonadota > Gammaproteobacteria > Burkholderiales > Gallionellaceae > Gallionella. The sequence continues at coordinate 9,860 of CAZCKZ010000008.1, forward strand.
AGTCAGCTCGCGCTCCTTGTTGCGGCGATCGGGATCTGAAAGTTTGCCGTCATCATTGTCCAGCGAGACTTGTAAATCTTTCGCCTGTTTCATCAGCTTCTTGATGGCCTGGTCGCGTCCGGAGAATTCCTGTTCGATTTTGCTTTCTGCCTTCATCGCCGGCGCAGACTCACGCAACACGCGCTCGGTATCCACCACGCCCACTTTAAAGTCTCCGGCCTGCGCCATACCGGCGCCCAGCAATATGGCCAACAAACCCGCTTTGATCATTGTCTTCATTGCCATCTCCCCTTCATCATATTACCAGCCTGAATATGCAGTTATGGCTGCGTCAACTTTGCACTCAATTTATCGAGCAGCAAATTGCCCGGTTCTGTTATCAGCCCTTTTGCACAACGGCGTACCTTTTGCAAAAACACCCGGATGATGGCTTGCCACATCCAGCTCACACAGGCAATTGTTCGATCAACAATTCATCATAACCAGCCACACGGCTGCCGTCTATTGGCAGCTTATGGCTATAACAATAACCAATCACTTGGCAGCTTGCTGGAATGGCCAGGGCCAGTCGTTCCATCATAACCAGCGATCTGGATGATGTCTTTAATCATCCTCGTCGAATGGCCAGTGTCTTATCAGAACACCGAACCCAGCGTAAATTGGAATTTTTGCAATTTATCCTGCGGCTGCTTGTTGATAGGCAAAGCATAACTAAATTTCAGCGGACCCACCGGTGATATCCAGGTAAAGGCCACGCCGGCAGAATAGCGCATCCCGGCAGTGCCTGGCAGATCACCCGGACCATAGATTGCCCCGCCATCGACAAATCCGCTCAGGCGCACGGACCGCTCTTTGCCCATTCCGGGAAACGGCATCAACACCTCAGCTCCGCCGAGCAGCCGCCGCGGGCCGCCCAATACCGTATCTGTCGAATCGCGCGGACCCAGGGAATTTGAATCAAAGCCGCGCACCGAACCCGGACCGCCCGCATAGAAATTCTTGAAGAACGGCAAGGCCTCACCGCCATAACCACCTGCGATACCTGCTTCGCCATGCAGCATCAAGGTAAGATTCTCGCTCAACGGATGAAACCATTGCTGCAGGTAATCCAATTTATAGTAACGCAAGTTGAATACCGGCAGCGAAACTTCTGCCGTCGCTCGTTGCACCGTTCCAGAGGTGGTATAAATTGCACTGTCCAGACGATCCCTGCCCCAACCGATCGTTCCAACCAAACTGTTGCTCTTTGCACCGGCAACATTGACATACTGGATCAATCGCGTCGGACTGCTTGAAAATAACCCCAATTGGGTATTTTCGGCCGACAGACCATAACTGATGGTCTGATCTTCGCCTATCGGCACACCAAAACGCACACCGGCCCCCAAAGTATGCGATGAGTATTGGCTGACCGCCGTGCTTTGCGAATCACTGTTTCGTTTGTACAGATCAAATCCGCGACTTACACCGTCATCGGTGAAATAGGGGTTGGTGTAAGAGACCGAATAAATTTGATTAATCTTCCCGGTGTTGATCTGGGTGGAAAGGAAATTGCCGGTGCCGAACAGATTGGCCTGTGACACACTCCCTGTCAGAATCAGGCCTTCGCCGCTTGAGAAGCCGGCCCCCACTGAAATGCTTCCGGTCGATTTTTCCTTGACCGACATGTTCACATCCACCTGGTCTGCAGTTCCCTGTACAGGCGGAGTTTCAATATTGACCTCGGAAAAGAAATTCAGCTTGTCTACACGCTGTTTGGATTTCTTGATTTTTTCCACATCGAACCATTCGCTTTCTGTCTGGCGGAATTCGCGGCGTATCACCTCATCGCGGGTCTTGTTGTTCCCGGATATGTTGATGCGGTGTATATACACGCGGCTGCCGGGATCCACGACAAAATTGAATGCGACCTGGTGGTTTTTCTTGTCAATCTCCGGAATGGCATTCACATTGGCAAACGCGTAACCATCCTGCCCCAGACGTTCCCCGATTTTCTTGCTGGTTTCGCTCATCGCCTTGCGCGAAAAAGTATCCCCGGCTTTGACCTGCACGAGCTTTTCGAGCTCCGCTTTCGGTACCAGCATGTCTCCGGATACATTCACCTTGGAAACGGTATATTTCTCGCCTTCGGTGAGATTGATCGTGATGTAAATATCCTTCTTGTCCGGCGTAATCGAGACCTGGGTTGAATCGATATTGAATTCCAGGTAGCCGTTGTCCATATAGAACGAACGCAGCGTTTCCAGGTCGGCGGACAGCTTTTGTTTGGAATACTGGTCGTTGCTGCTGAACCAGGCAAACCATCCGGGTGTGCCGAGCTTCATCAGATCGAGCAATTCGGCTTCCGGGTAGACATGATTGCCGATCAGATTGATCTGCTTTATTTTGGCGACCTCGCCCTCGATCACATTGAACACGATGCTGACCCGATTGCGGGGCAGTTCGGTGACCGTGGTCGTCACCTTGACATCGTATTTTCCGTGCGCAATGTATTGGCGTTTCAATTCCTGGGTCGCCTTTTCCAAAGCGCCCTTGTCGAAAATTTTTGCTTCGGCAAGCCCCGCATACTTCATGTTTTGCTTGAGCTGAACCTTGGGAAAGTCCTTGGCCCCTTTTATCTCGATACTGGCGATCGTAGGCCTCTCCACCACCTGCACGATCAATACGCCCCGATCGACTTTCAGCCGGACATCCTTGAAGAATCCCGTGGCATACAAGGCATGGATCGCCGCAGCGCCCTGCTCGTTATCCATCGTGTCGCCGACCTTGACGGGCAGATAACTGAACACGGCGCCGGGATCGGTGCGCTGTATACCCTCGACACGAATGTCTTTGACGGTAAATGGCTCGATTGCCCAGGCGCGCGTGATACAGAGCAGGAATATCAATCCCACCAGTTTATTTGTGTACATTATTTAGCCTGAAACAAAGCGATTTAAATCGTTATATATTGCAAAAACCATCAGCGTGCCTAGCAGCGCGATGCCTATCTTCTGACCGAACTCCCAGGACATTTCCGAGACCGGACTACCTTTAACCAATTCGACGACATAATACAGCAAGTGCCCGCCATCCAATAACGGGATGGGCAACAAATTCAACACACCGAGGCTGATGCTGATCAACGCAAGAAAACCCAGGTAGGCTACAACGCCCATTTTTGCGGACTGCCCGGCGTAATCGGCGATCGTTATCGGACCGCTCAGATTTTTCATCGACACCTCGCCCATTACCATCTTGCCCATCATATCCAAGCTGATGGCGGAAGTTTCCCAGGTCTTGCGCAGAGAATGCGCCAACGCTTTCAGCGGGCCATAACTCACCTCGGTGAACATCGCTTTCCATGCGGCATCATCAACTTCCGGTCCCGCACCGATCTTGCCGACTGTCTTGCCGGATTCGTCTACCGCTTGTGGAACCACCTTGATTTTCAATGTCGTTGCTCCGCGCTGAACATCAAGAAGCACGGTTTGATCCGGATGCGCACGTATCGTCTCCACCAGATCCATCCACTTCGTCATCGTCGCGCCATCGACGCTCAGAATACGGTCCCCGTGTTGCAGGCCGGCGTGTTGTGCCACGCTGTCTTCGGCAACACTGCCGATGACGGGCAGGACCACGGGTTGATAGAGATGCAGGCCGAGCTTGCCGAGAAAATCGCCATCGAGATCCTTGGCTTTCAGGCCGCTTATATCGAGCAAATGAAAAATTGTTTCCCCTCCGCCACTTCTCGCTTCTACTTTCACGCTGCCTTGTTTCGCGTCGTTCTGATCTTCGTGGAGCACCGACTCCAGCAGCAACCAGTGCAATTCCTGCCAGCTCGGAACGGGCTCGCCATTGATTCTGAGTATGGTTTCATTCGGTTGCATCCGGGCGACGGCTGCAGGCGTGCCTTGCGGCACGTCTCCCAGCACCGGTTTCAGCCCCGGTATGCCGTGAACAAACAGCCCCCAATACAGCAGGATGGCCAGCAGAAAATTCGCCAGCGGCCCGGCTACCACGATGGCCATGCGCTGCAGCACCGGTTTGCGGCTGAACGCATAGGGCAAATCCTGCGGCGCAACTTCTTCTTCGCGTTCGTCCAGCATTTTGACGTAGCCGCCCAGCGGAACCGAGGAAATCACCCACTCGGTATCGCTGTTGGCGAAACGCTTGCTGTAAATCACCTTGCCAAAGCCCAGCGAAAAACGCAGCACCCTGACACCGCAGCGGCGCGCCATCCAGTAGTGTCCGTATTCATGGAACACCACCAACAGCGCGATCGCAAATACAAAAGCCAATAAGGTAATCATCTGCTCAATTTGTGAATTTGTTGTTGTGCTTCATGGCGCGCCTCGGCATCTGCGCCGAGCACATCATCCAGGCTTTCGACCGCAACGACAGGCAAAGTATCCAGAACCGCCCCGATCACGCCCGGAATGGCGAGGAAAGAAATCTGCCTGTCGAGAAAAGCCGCCACCGCCACCTCATTTGCCGCATTCAATAACGCGGGAGCCGTGCCTGCCGCACGCAAAGCCTGATATGCCAAAGCCAGACAGGGGAAACGTTCGAAGTCCGGCGCGGCAAAATTCATTGTCGCCACCTTGAACAGATCCAGCTGGGCCACACCCGCATCAATGCGTTCCGGATAAGCCAGGCCATATGCGATCGGTGTGCGCATATCCGGATTACCGAGTTGCGCCAGCACCGATCCGTCCACATACTCGACCAGCGAATGTATCACGCTCTGCGGATGAATCACCACCTGGATGTCATCGGCACCCGCGTTGAACAGCCAGTGCGCCTCGATGACTTCCAGCCCCTTGTTCATCATGCTTGCCGAATCGACCGAAATCTTGCGACCCATCACCCAGTTGGGATGCGCGCAAGCCTGTTCCGGGGTGACGCTGTGCAATTCGTCCAGCGGGGTGTCGCGAAACGGGCCGCCCGATGCAGTCAGCAAAATGCGGCGCACACCGTTGGCGGCAAGGTTTCCGTCGTAGCCGCGCGGCAATGCCTGATATATCGCGTTGTGTTCGCTGTCGATCGGCAACAGCATGGCCCCGCTGGCGCGCACCGCATCCATGAACACATTGCCCGCCAACACCAGCGTCTCCTTGTTCGCCAGCAAAATTTTCTTGCCGGCCCGCGCCGCTGCCAGGGTGGGGCGCAAACCCGCAGCCCCGACGATGGCAGCCATCACCGCATCCACTTCCGGCAACACCGCGACCTGTTCCAGTGCGGCAACCCCGCTCAATATCTCGGTGCCAAGCCCGGCTTCTCGCGCAAGCTGGCGCAGCCGTATCGCGGCAGCCTGATCCAGCATTACTGCAAAGGCCGGCTTGAATTGCTGGCATTGCCTGAACAGCAAATCGACCTGGCTGTTTGCGGTCAGCGCAATGATCCTGAATCTGCCGGGATGGCGCGCCACCACGTCCAGCGTGCTGGTGCCGATACTGCCGGTGGAACCCAGAATGGTAATATTCTGTTGCGTGGACTGTTGCATGTATTGTCAGCTGATATGTTGCAATAATATCGCCAGCGCGGCGAGCGGCAGGGTCGAGGTCAGCGCATCGATGCGATCCAGCAATCCGCCGTGTCCGGGCAGCAAGGCTCCGCTGTCCTTGACGCCTGCCTGGCGCTTGATCGCCGACTCAAACAAATCGCCGATGACCGCCAGGCCCACCCAGCACCAGGAAGCCATCAGCAGGGTGGGCAGAAATGCGGCGTGTATCGGGAATGGCGCGAATATCCATCCCAGCAACACGCATAAAGACACGCCAAGCAGCGCGCCCGCCACACCCTCCCATGTCTTGCCGGGACTGATGCTGGGTGCCAGCTTGGTCTTGCCGAACTTGCGGCCGGTGAAATACGCGGAAATGTCCGCCACCCAAACCAGGCCCATCATGCCCAGCAGCCACCATGGGTGACCCAGACGCAAATCCAGCATCGCCAAACCGGTCGGGATCAGCACCACCCATCCGACCAGCGCCATCAGCATCGGCTTCTCCACCTTCCAGCCTGCTATCAGCCAGGCCGGTACGATCACCAGCCAGAGTACGGCAGACAAGGTGTAAACCGAAACATGCGTGTACAGGGTCTGTTCCGGTGTGTGGCTGCCATCGAACCAGATCAGGCCCAGCATCACCAGCAGCGTCAGCCCCCAGAAAATATTCGCTGTTGCATGGCTGAACCTGGCCAGTCGCGACCATTCAGCCGCGCTTTGCAGCACGACCACGGTCACCAATAAGGCCCACCCGCCATCGGGCAGCCCGAATACTGCCAGCAAGAACAGCACCAGCAGGATGATTGCCGTGATCACGCGCGACTTAAGCATCCGGTTTTTCCCTGGGCCCGGCATTTTCCGTACCCGTCATCAGCACCCTATGCACTCTGCTCCCCTTCGGGTCGGCCGAGCAGCTGCTCACTGGTCCGGCCAAAACGCCGCTCGCGCTGCTGATACGAAACAATGGCCTTGTTCAATTCGTTGCGGTCAAAAGCCGGCCACAGCGTCCCGGTAAAATACAGTTCGGTATAGGCCAGTTGCCACAGCATGAAGTTGCTGATGCGCTGCTCGCCGCCGGTGCGTATGAACAGATCGGGTTCGGGCGCGTCGCTCATCGAGAGGTAAGGTTGCAAATCTTCCTCGGTAAAGGTTTGCGCAAGGTGAGGATGCTCCCGGAGCATCAATTTCACTGCGCGCATCACATCCCAGCGTCCGCCATAATTCGCGGCGATGGTCAGCGTCAGACCGGTATTGTTCGCGGTAAGCTGTTCGGCATCACGCATGGTCTGCTGGAGCTTGTCGTCAAAACGGCTGCGTTCGCCGATGACTTTCAGGCAAATGTCGTTCTGGTGCAGTTTGTCCACTTCGCGTTCCAGCATTTTCAGGAACAATGACATCAGAAAGGAGACTTCATCGGCCGGACGCCGCCAGTTTTCGCTGCTGAACGCAAACACGGTCAGGTACTCCACACCCAGATCCCGGCATGCCTTCACCACTTCCCGCAATGCTTCCACCCCGCGCTGGTGTCCCGCCACGCGCGGCATGAAGCGCTGTTTCGCCCAGCGCCCGTTGCCGTCCATGATGATGGCGATATGGCGAGGGATACCGGTCGTGTCCGGTATGGTGCGGGTGGAACTGGGTGGGAGGTTGGCCATTAATCCAGATCAGGTCGGAATTAAACGGCCATCAGGTCGGCTTCTTTCGCAGCCAATGCCTTATCGATTTCAGCGACGAAACGATCGGTCAGCTTCTGGATTTCGTCCTGGGTGCGGCGTTCTTCGTCCTCCGCGATTTCCTTGCTCTTGAGCGCATCCTTCAGGGTGTTGTTGGCATCGCGGCGAATGTTGCGCACCGCCACCTTGGCGGTCTCGCCTTCGGATTTGACCACCTTGATCAAATCGCGGCGGCGTTCCTCCGTCAACATCGGCATCGGCACGCGTATCAAGTCGCCGGTGGTGGCCGGGTTCAGCCCCAGATCCGCATCGCGGATCGCGCGCTCGACGGGGCCGACCATATTTTTTTCCCATGGCTGCACGCCGATGGTGCGCGCATCGATCAGCGTGACGTTGGCGACCTGGGTGATCAGGGTCGGATTTCCGTAATATTCCACCATCACGTGATCCAGCAAACCGGTGTGCGCGCGCCCGGTGCGCACCTTGCCCAGGTCTGCTTTCAATGCATCCAGCGACTTCTGCATTTTCTGTTCGGTAGTCTTCTTTATTTCAGCAATCACAATTTATCTCCTGAATCAGTCAACACGTACTCTGGTCAATGCAAACCCTAGTCAACCCGAACCAGCGTACCTTCACCTTCGCCAAACACCACCCGCTTCAGCGCGCCGGGCTTGAAAATGCTGAACACGATGATCGGCAACTTCTGGTCGCGGCACAGCGTCAGTGCCGTCGCATCCATGATCTTGAGATTCTTGCTGATCGCCTCGTCAAAGCTCAGGCTCTGGTAGCGGATCGCATGCGGGTCCTTCTTCGGATCGGCGGTATAGACGCCATCCACCTTGGTCGCCTTGATCACCACTTCGGCAGACATTTCCACGCCGCGCAAAGCGGCTGCGGTATCGGTGGTAAAGAACGGGCTGCCGATGCCGGCCGCGAAGATCACCACCTTGCCGTCCTCCAGATAGCGCAGCGCCTTGCCGCGAATGAACGGTTCGGCGACCTGTTCCAGATTCAACGCGGACTGCACGCGGCAATCCAGGCCGGCCTGGGTCATCGCGTCCTGCAATGCCATCGAATTCATCACCGTGGCCAGCATACCCATGTAATCTGCGGTCGCCCTGTCCATCCCTGCCGCCGCCGGGGCCACACCGCGGAAAATGTTGCCGCCGCCGATCACGATCGCCACCTGCACACCCAACTCGACCACTTCCGCAATCTCGGCCACGATGCGCGCGATCACATCGCGGTTGATGCCGTAGCTGTCATCGCCCATCAGCGCTTCGCCGCTGAGCTTGAGCAAAATGCGATTATAGGCGGGCGTGCTCATGGCCACTAACCCTTTGCAGCCTCTGCAGCGGCTGCAGCCACTTCAGCAGCGTAATCTTCGACCTTCTTCTCGATGCCTTCGCCCACCACGAACATCTGGAAGCCGGTCACCGAAGCACCCCTGGATTTCAAGAGTTGCTCAATGGTCTGCTTGCCGTCCTCGGCCTTGACGAACACCTGACCCAGCAGCGTCACTTCCTTGAGGAACTTTTGCACCGTGCCGTCGGCTATTTTTTCCAGCATCGCCTCAGGCTTGCCGCCTTCGCGCGCCTTTTCGATCGCGATGCGGCGTTCGGTCGCGATATCTTCCGGATTCACGCCGGAAGCATCGATCGATTTCGGCTTGCTGGCGGCGATGTGCATGGAAATGTCGCGGCCCAGCACATCGTCGCCGCCGGTGAAGTTCAACAGCACGCCGATCCTGCTGCCGTGCAGATAGCTGGACAGCTTGCCGGTCGTGGTCGCGTAGCGCACGAAGCGGCGGACGCTGACATTCTCGCCCAGTTTCATGACCAGCGCCTTGCGGGTTTCCTCGACGGTCCCGGAACCGTTGACGATCGCCATGCCGGACAGCGTGTCGAGGTCGGAAGGATTGCTTTTTGCCACCGTCTCGGCCACATTTTTTGCAAACGCCAAAAAGTCATCGTTTTTCGCGACGAAGTCGGTCTCGCAGTTCACTTCCACCAGCGCACCGGTCTTGCCGTCATTCGAAATCCAGGTGCTGACCACGCCTTCGGCGGTCACACGGCTGGCCGCTTTGCTGGCCTTGGCGCCGCTCTTGATGCGCAACTGCTCTTCGGCCGCTTTCAGATCGCCTTTGGATTCGACCAGCGCCCGTTTGCATTCCATCATGCCGAGACCCGTCATCTCGCGCAGTTCCTTGACCATGCTTGCAGTAATTTCTGACATCTTCTTCTCCATCAATAAATATT
>CAZCKZ010000009.1:0-18474 GCA_964499395.1 uncultured Gallionella sp.
GTATGGCGTTGCAGATCTCCTGCCACAACAATCCGATTGATTCCTTTGCGCGGGCGGCACCTTCGGTGTTGCGCGCATCTCACGTCAGATTTTAGTATCATGCGCAACCTTGGGACGGGCGGCGGGCTGCCCGTTGCCAGGTTTTTTTCGACTTTAAAGAATGGTGGAATTATCTATGGTCACCCCGGAAAGTATTCAACATAACATCGCGCAAGGATTGGCGACCGAACATTTAAGCGTGGTGGGCGATGGCCAGCACTTTGAGGCCGTGGTGGTCAGCGAGTCGTTTGCAGGAAAGAGCCGGGTACAACGCCACCAGATGGTATACCAGACTCTGGGTGACCGAATGCGCGCGGAGATTCATGCGCTCTCGATGAAGACATTGACACCGCAAGAGTGGCAAAGCCAGCAATAACGCATGCAAAAATTAGCGATTCAGGGTGGCAATCGCCTCAACGGCGAGGTGCGAATATCCGGCGCCAAGAATGCGGCACTGCCGATATTGTGTGCAAGCCTGCTGACCCGCGATACCCTGCAACTCGACAACGTGCCCGATCTGAACGATGTCGGGACGATGCGCAGGCTGCTGCAACAAATGGGCGTATCGATAGAGGTCAACGGTAGCCAGATGGGATTGTGTGCGGCGGATATCGACAAGCTCGAAGCACCCTATGAAATGGTGAAAACCATGCGTGCCGCGATCCTGGTGCTGGGGCCGCTGGTGGCGCGTTTCGGAGAAGCCCGGGTTTCCCTGCCGGGTGGTTGTGCCATCGGTTCACGCCCGGTCGATTTACACATCAAGGGCTTGCAGGCGATGGGTGCCGAAATCAATATCGAGCATGGTTACATCCATGCCCAAGTACCCCATGGCATGGGGTCGGGACGTTTGAAGGGCGCGCGGATATTTTTCGATCTGGTCAGTGTCACCGGCACGGAAAACCTGATGATGGCTGCGGTGCTGGCGGACGGTGTGACAGTGCTGGAAAACGCGGCGCGCGAACCGGAAGTGGTGGATCTGGCAAATTGCCTGATTGCCATGGGCGCAAAAATTGATGGTGCGGGCAGCGATACCATCAGCATCACCGGTGTGGAAAAATTGCATGGCGCAGATTACCGCATTATGCCGGACCGTATCGAGAGCGGTACTTTTCTGGTCGCTGCAGCTGCAGCGGGTGGCGACATTACCCTGACCGGAGCGCGCGCCGATATCCTCGAAAATGTGCTGGAAAAATTGCAGGAAGCCGGTGCGGCAATACAGGTGACGGGTGCCTCGATCAACCTTAAAATGGGCAGGCGCCCGAAGGCCGTCAATGTGCGCACCTCGCCTTATCCGGCATTTCCCACCGATATGCAGGCGCAATTCATGGCGATGAATACCATTGCCGAGGGCAACGCGATGGTGGTCGAGACGATATTCGAGAACCGTTTCATGCATGTGCAGGAGTTACGCCGCCTCGGCGCCCAGATTGAAGTCGAGGGCAACACCGCGGTGATCAGGGGCTGCGCCCAACTGCAAGGCGCAACGATCATGGCGACCGATTTGCGTGCCTCGGCGTGTCTGGTTATCGCCGGGTTGGCCGCCCAGGGCGAGACCATCGTGGATCGCATCTATCATCTGGATCGCGGCTACGAACACATAGAGGCGAAGCTGTCGGCGCTGGGTGCACAGATCCGTCGATTGAAATAAAGATGAGTTGCATCCAATAAACAGGAAATCCGTATGATCACAATCGCATTATCAAAAGGACGCATCTTCGAAGAGACACTGCCGCTGCTGAATGCGGCAGGCATCACCGCGCTCGAGGATCCCGAATCGTCGCGCAAGCTGATATTGCCGACCAATCGCGCCGATGTGCGTCTGATCATCGTGCGCGCCAGCGATGTGCCGACCTATGTGCAATACGGTGCTGCGGACATCGGTGTGGCGGGCAAGGATGTGCTGGATGAACACGGCGGCGCCGGGCTGTACCAGCCCCTGGACTTGAACATCGCGCGCTGCCGCATGATGGTCGCGGTGCGCGATGATTTCGATTATGAGTCCGCGGTACGCCAGGGGGCGCGCCTGCGCGTGGCAACCAAGTATGTGCAGACCGCCAGGTCTCACTTCGCTGCAAAGGGCGTGCATGTGGACCTGATCAAACTGTACGGATCAATGGAATTGGCGCCGCTGGTTGGGCTGTCGGATGCGATCGTGGACCTGGTGAGCAGCGGCAATACGCTGAAGGCGAACCACCTCAAGGCGGTCGAACACATCGCGGATATATCGTCGCGCCTGGTGGTGAACCAGGCCGCACTCAAACTGAATCATGATGTGATCCAGCCCATGCTGGACGCATTTGCCGGCGCGATCAAAAAATAACGCAATCGAAAAATATTGAGCGATTTAAAAATGAACATCAGACAACTTTCCAGCCGTGCTACCGGATTCGATGAGGAGTTAACCAGGCTGTTGGCCTTCGAGGAAACGGCGGATGAAAAGCTCGAGGCGACCGTGGCCAGCATCCTCGCCGACGTGCGCAAGCGCGGCGACGCGGCGGTGCTGGAATACACGCGCAAGTTCGATCGCCTGCCGCTGGCCGATGCCGCAGCGATGGAGCTGCCGCGCGAAGAATTGCGCCTTGCGCTCGACGGGCTGCCGGCGGAGCAGCGCAGTGCACTGGAACAGGCCGCGCAGCGCGTTACCGGCTATCACAAGAAACAGGTGCAAGCTTCGTGGAGCTACACCGACGATGACGGTACCCTGCTCGGCCAGCAGGTGACCCCGCTGGATCGTGTCGGCCTGTATGTGCCTGGCGGCAAGGCGGCCTATCCATCATCGGTATTGATGAACGCACTGCCCGCCAAAGTGGCCGGTGTAGCTGAACTGATTATGGTCGTGCCGACTCCCGATGGCGTGAAGAACCAGCTGGTGCTGGCAGCGGCCTGTCTGGCGGGTGTGGATCGCGTGTTTACCATCGGCGGCGCACAGGCGGTGGCGGCGCTGGCATATGGCACGGCGACCATCCCGAAAGTGGACAAGATCGTCGGCCCGGGCAACGCTTACGTTGCGGCTGCGAAACGCCGCGTGTTCGGCGTGTGCGGCATCGACATGATTGCGGGCCCCTCGGAAATCCTGGTAATTTGCGACGGACAGACCGACCCGGACTGGATCGCGATGGACCTGTTCTCGCAGGCCGAGCACGACGAACTGGCGCAAGCTATTTTGCTTTCGCCGGATGAAAAATTCATCGCGGCTGTGGCGCAAAGCGCGGCGCGCCAACTGGAACAGATGCCGCGCCGCGACATCATCAGGACCGCGCTGGAAAACCGCGGCGCCTTGATCCATGTCGCCGATCTGGAAGAGGCATGCGTCATCAGCAACCGCATTGCGCCGGAACATCTGGAATTGTCGGTTGCCGACCCGCAAGCCTGGTTACCCAAACTTAAACATGCCGGCGCGATTTTCATGGGCCGTTACACATCCGAGGCGCTGGGCGATTATTGCGCCGGGCCGAACCATGTCCTGCCGACTTCCGGCACGGCGCGCTTCTCTTCACCTTTGGGCGTGTACGACTTCCAGAAACGCAGCAGCCTGATCCAGGTCTCCGCACTCGGTGCGCAAAAACTGGGCGGCATTGCTTCGGTATTGGCTTTCGGCGAAGGCCTGCAAGCGCACGCGCAATCGGCGTTATTCAGAAAGGGCTAAATCAGAGTATTTGAATTTCGCTGCTTTGAAACATTCACTTCAGGGGGTGACGGTGCTTTCACGCGCCGATATAGCCGATAGCGCTCATCCTTGTCACCCTTGCGGTTTCCCTCCCAGATTTTCTCCCAATGCGTTTCGTCCAGCAGCGGCCTGGATAATTTGTTGCCCTGAATCAGGCGCAAGTCACAACGATGTTTGTAGTCGTGTACCGTGATGATATTGCCGAAATATTGCAGCATGGCGCGTTGTCCCTCGCCCAGCCGTTCTCCGGCAATGCATTGGTAGTGTCTGGGCAATGCTTGCTTCAGCGCGGCGACCATGCTGCGATAGCTTTTGCCGCTGTCCAGCCAGGGCAGCCACAGCGTCATGGCGAGTATCCAGATCAGGGTGACTCCGGATGCCCAATTTAAAGTCGCGCGGCGCATCGAGCGTCCGACACGCCACACGATCACGACCCACAATACGGTGGCGACGATTGCGATCACAAACGGAACGGTATGCAGCTCCGGTTCGAAGCCGGGCTGAAAATCTTTCAGCCAATGCGTGATCTTGGCCTGGTTATCCAAGAGCAGGCCGGCCCAGCCCCACCACATCAGGATCGCAATCAGTGCGAACGTCATTATCCCGAACCAGTCCAGCGCGTTGGCCGCACCGCGTTTCAGCATGGACAGCGAGGCGGTTGCCAACAGCGTGATCGGCAGCAGCATCGGCAAGGCGAACAACTCCGCTATGTTGGCTGAGAGGCTGAGGGTGATGAACATCACCACGAAACTGACCAGGGGTAACTGCAAATCGTCGCGTTGTGCGAAACGCTTGCGTGATTTCCATACTGCCCATGCCGCGAGCGGCAGTGCAGGCCATGCCAGCCATGGCAAGTTTTCCAGATAATAGAGGGAATCCTTACCGGGACCGGTTTTCGCGTGCCTGATCCAGTGGCCGATGTTGTGCGTCCATGCCCAGTCGGCAAACAATTTCGGGGAGTGCTGATACAGCAGCAGCGGCCAGATGGTCAGCCATGGCAAGGCAAACAGGAGGGCAATACCCACGCTGAGATAATATTGCCGCGTGCGCCAGTTCAGGAAAAATACCGGCAGGCTCGCCGCAGTCAGCACGAACAGTATCGGGGAGATAAAGCCCTTGGACATGAAGCCGATGCCCATGCCGGTGCCGATCAGAATACCGGCGCGCCAGAACCGTTCCTTGCTTAGCGCAAAACCGAACAGCATCATCGCACAACCGGTCAGCAGGGCAAGATCGGTGACCATCTGGTGCGCACGCACCAGCATGCCGAGGCAGCCGATCAGGATGATCGCCGCAGCCCAGCCGCGGTTTTCTCCATACAACTTGCGTCCGGCAAGGCCGATGAACAGCAGGGTCAGCGCAGTGTAGAAACCGCTGGCAAGACGTGCACCGTCGTGCAGCGCCAGTAAAGGTGAAAACAGTTTGGCGAACAGCGCGGCAGTCCAGTAGTACAGCGGCGGTTTGTCCATGAAAGGTTCGCCCGCCAATGTGGGTACCAGCCAATCACCGTTGTGCAGCATCGAATAGACGACCCCGAAGCTGAATGCATCATCCGGCTTCCACGGATCGTGGCCGACCAGCCCGGTGCCCAGCCAAACCAGGCACAGCAACCCGAGCAGCACCGCTTTGGCGGGGGTGATCGGATTGGGGTCGGTGGGTTTGATGAAATACATACGTCAGATTCCTTAAATCCGAAGTGTCATGGCCGGAGTGGAATTGCTGCAAATAAAAAAGGCAGCTAACGCTGCCTTTTGATGGAACCGCCGCGCAAAGTTCCCGGTTGGGACTATCGCCATTCCATCAAGCAACCAGCAAATGATTGCCCGTGGATGATTGCTAGGCTGAAGCCTTGGTGCCGTATTTTTGACGGAACTTGTCGATGCGACCAGCGGTATCCACAATCTTCTGTGTGCCGGTGTAGAAGGGATGGCATTCGGAACAAACTTCGACGTGCAGGGCCGGTTTGCCCATCACGGACTTGGTCTTGAAGCTGTTGCCGCAACTGCAAGTCACGGTGATTTCTTTGTAGTCTGGGTGGATGTCTGCTTTCATGGTCTTTCCTTGCGAGTAGTTTGGTGCGGCGGGTGTACGCACTCTGGTGTTGCATAAGGGCGCGCATTATCCATGAAAATAGGGGGTTGCGCAAATATATTGTGCGGTTGCGGGGCCATGTCAGATTGTGCTGAAGAAGGCCGGACACCGTTCAAATCCGCCACGCTTGCATTCGTGATATTGGCTAAACCAAGATTGTTATCGCGATATGATCGTGAGCTGGTTCCGCCGGCTTGAATCACATACACTCCGTCCTGTGCTTGAATCAATCAGGGAATGAAGAATATGCCTACACTGAGCCGGAATGAATACAGGACGCTGGTGTTGTCCGCTTTGGGCGGCGCACTTGAGTTCTACGATTTCGTCATCTTCGTGTTTTTCGCTGTTGTGATCGGGCAGTTGTTTTTCCCGCCCGACATGCCGGACTGGCTGCGCCAGTTGCAGACCTTCGGCATTTTCGCGGCCGGTTACCTGGCCCGCCCGCTCGGGGGTATCGTGATGGCGCATTTCGGCGATCTGTTCGGGCGCAAGCGCATGTTCATGCTGAGCATCTTTCTGATGGCTGTCCCGACGATGGCGATCGGCTTGTTGCCGACCTATGCAATCATCGGCATCTGGGCGCCGCTGTTACTGCTTGTTTTGCGCGTGTTGCAGGGCGCGGCAGTCGGCGGGGAGGTACCGGGTGCCTGGGTGTTCGTTTCCGAGCATGTGCCTCCGCGCCATGTCGGCTTTGCCTGCGGTACGCTGACTGCCGGACTGACCGGCGGAATCCTGCTCGGTTCACTGGTGGCAACCGCGATTCACAAACTATATTCTCCCGCCGGGTTGCTCAGCGAAGGCTGGCGCGTGCCGTTCATCATCGGCGGGTTGTTTGGTTTGATGGCGGCATGGTTGCGCCAATGGCTGCACGAAACCCCGGTGTTCAGGGAGATGCAGGCGAGGCAGGCATTGGCAGACGAGTTGCCGCTGAAGACGGTGATACGCGAACATCGTCCCGCAGTGATCCTGACCATGCTGATGACCTGGCTGTTGTCCGCGGCGATCGTGGTGATGATTTTGATGACCCCGACGCTGGTGCAAAAGCTCTACGCCATTCCCGCTGCGGCTGCCTTGCAGGCGAACAGTATCGCGACGCTATTCCTGAGTCTGGGCTGCGTGGTGTTCGGCGCGCTGGCCGATCGTTATGGCGCGGGACGGGTGCTGATGATCGGCTGTGCGATGCTGGGCCTCACCTCGGCACTGTTCTACCGGCAGGTGCCGCTCGCACCGCAGAACATCAACGGGTTGTATGCCTTGTGCGGGTTCTTCGTCGGCGTGATCGGGGTGGTGCCGAGCGTTGCTGTAAAGGCGTTTCCGCCGGTGGTGCGTTTTTCCGGATTGTCGTTTTCGTATAATGTCGCATACGCGGTGTTTGGCGGACTGACACCGGTAGCCGTGAGCATGCTGCTGCCGCTCGATCGGTTGGCGCCCGCACATTACGTGGAAGCATTAAGTGCGGTAGGCGTGCTGATCGGGTTGTATTTGTGGCGCAAAAACAAAGCGGTGAGACTCGGATAAAAGTTTTATGCGACAATGCGCGCCGCGAAAATTGCGTGCCTGTTGAATTATAAGTTGCCAGGCTCGCCCCCACTGTTCAGGAAATTAAAGTGTTTATAGAGAACCTCAAACAATTACTTGCGGCGGATATGGCCGCGGTGGATCAGGTGATACGCACACGGCTGCATTCGGAAGTGCTGCTGGTCAATCAGGTCGGCGAATACATCATCAACGGCGGCGGCAAGCGCTTGCGTCCGGCGCTGGTGGTGCTATCGGCCGATGCTCTCGGTTACCAGGGAAACAACCATCACGAACTGGCCGCGGTGGTGGAATTCATCCACACAGCGACATTGCTGCATGATGACGTGGTGGATGAATCCGAGTTGCGCCGCGGCAGGGCGACCGCCAGCGCGCTGTTCGGCAACGCGGCCAGCGTGCTGGTCGGCGACTTTTTGTATTCACGCGCTTTTCAGATGATGGTCGAGGTGGGCGATATGCGCGTGATGCAGACATTGGCCGATGCCACCAATGTCATCGCCGAGGGCGAGGTGTTGCAGCTGCTCAACTGCCATGATGCAAATGTCGATGCCGCCAATTACATGCGCGTGATCCATTGCAAGACCGCCAAGCTTTTCGAGGCGGCGATGCGCCTTGGCGCGATCCTGGGCAAGGCCGATGCGGAGCAGGAACAGGCCGTGGCCGAATATGGCATGCATCTCGGTACTGCATTCCAGTTGGTGGACGATGTGCTGGACTATTCCGCCGACGAACTGCAAACCGGCAAACATCTCGGCGATGACCTTGCCGAAGGCAAGCCCACCCTGCCGTTGATCTATGCGATGCAGCACGGCTCGGCAGAACAGACTGCCGTTGTGCGCAACGCGATCGAGCAGGGAGATGTGGAAAAATTCGTCGAAGTGCTGCAGATCATCCGTGCCACCGGGGCGCTGGATTTCACCCGCCAGCAGGCCATGCGCGAAGCCGACGCGGCGTGTGCCGCGATCGCCGGTTTGACGGATTCTAAATACAGGCAATGTTTGCTAGAATTGGCGGAGTTTGCCGCGACACGGCAATTTTAAGGATGCCTTCTGTTTAGCGGTATCAAAAAACGGGGTGTAGCTCAGCCTGGTAGAGTACTGCGTTCGGGACGCAGGAGTCGGAGGTTCGAATCCTCTCACCCCGACCAGTCAAAATTGGTCTTAAATCTTTCCCGGTTGCTTGTTCAAAGCGGTGCAAGAATCAGCAGCACCCGATAAGGGCCGTGTGCGCCCAGCGTGACAGTCTGCTCGATGTCGGCGGTGCGCGAAGGCCCGGAAATGAAATTGACCGCGCGCGGCAGCTGTTTGCATTCCATGCGCATCAGATCCCAGGCATCTTCCATCGTGGCGACGATACGTTGCGGATCCAGCACGGCCACATGGGTTTCCGGCAGCAGGCTGGCGGCGGCCGGCGTTTCAGCTCCCGATAGCATCATCAGCGTACCCGTTTCCGCAATGGCGCAAAAAGCGCCCGTCACGCCAACCAGATCCTGGTTTGTTGCGGGACGGGACTGCATTTCCAGACCGGCCGTGCTCCATGGCAATCCGGCAAGAGACGGCCAGCATACGCCACGCATCGGCAGTTTGCTTTCATCCAGATAGCGCGCCAGCAGGGCAGGCACTTCCATGCGGTCTTTTGCTTCCAGCACATCGCTGGAAAGCTTGAGGGCGCGTTCCCTGAAGCACTCGACCAGATCATCGGGAGACGGCGGCAGCGGCCCGCGCGGGTGCTGTGCTAGGTGGCTGCTTATCGTCTCCGCATGCGCGGCTGTTGTTTGACGGGCCTGGGCGTTGCGTATCCTGCCGAGTATCCTGTCGCGCGCGTTCATTTGCGTTTTCCCTGCGGGTACATTTCACGAAAAGTCCGGCCCGACGGCGCCGGGAAATCGCGGCCAACGGTCCAGCCCGATGCGCCGGGCAGGCTGTGCAGCAGTCTATCCCTGCCGCCGAGCATGCGCATGAAGCGCACGCCGATCTTTGTCGCCAGCGCATATATCGCGGGATGCAGCGCCAGCCAGGCCCACGCTTTGAGCATCAAGGTTTCCCGGCGCGACTTCATGCCGCGTTCCATCTGTTTCTCGCGCAGTTTGCGCAACAGATCCGGCAACGGGATCTTCACCGGGCATACCACCGCGCAGGCACCGCACAGGGTCGATGCATTGGGCAGGTCGGGCGATTTCTCCAGGCCGCCCAGCAGCGGTGTGAGTATCGAGCCCATCGGGCCGGGATAGACCCAGCCATAAGCATGGCCGCCGATGTTCTGGTATACCGGGCAATGGTTCATGCATGCGCCGCAGCGTATGCAGCGCAGCATCTCCTGCATTTCTCCACCTATGAGACTGCTGCGGCCATTGTCGAGCAGGATGACGTGGAAATGTTCCGGGCCGTCATGCTCTGCGTGGCCTTTGGTGCCGGTCAGCACGGACACGTAGTTGGTGATCGACTGTCCGGTGGCGGAGCGCGGCAGCAGGCGCAGCAGCGTCGTCACGTCTTCCAGCGTCGGCACCACTTTTTCGATGCCGGTGATGGCGACATGCACGCGCGGCAGCGTGGTCACCAGCCGCCCGTTGCCTTCGTTGGTGACGATCAGCACCGAGCCGGTTTCCGCCACCAGGAAATTGCCGCCCGAAATTCCCATGTCCGCATTGAGAAAGGCGGGACGCAGCACTTCGCGCGCCTCGCGGCACAGTTCGGCGATGCCGGTCTTGCGCGGCAGCTGATGCTTGTCCGCGAACAGGTCCGATATCTCTTCCTTGTTCTTGTGCACTACCGGCGCGACGATATGCGAAGGCGCCTCGTGGGCGAGTTGCAGGATATATTCGCCGAGGTCTGTTTCCATCACCTTGACGCCGGCCAGTTCCAGCGCATCGTTCAGCCCGCACTCTTCGCTGACCATAGACTTGGATTTCGCCGCTGTCTTGACGCCATGTTGCGCGGCGATTTCGGCGACGATGCGGTTCACGTCCTCGCCGGTCTCGGCCCAGTGCACGATCGCGCCGCGCGCGGTGGCCTGTTGTTCGAAATGCAGCAGCCAGTGTTCGAGATCGTTCAGCACGCGGTCGCGGATCGCCGCCGCTGCGTTGCGCGTCTCCTGCAGGTCGTCTATCTCGCCGATGACCGCCGAGCGGCCTTCGACAAAGCGTGTCTGCAGCCGCGACAGCGCGCCCTGCAGCTTGACGTCGGCCAACTTGACGGTGACCTGGCGTTTGAAATTGATGGCGGTGTTGCGCATTATTCCTCCGGGTCCAGGCCGGACAGCACTTCTGCCACATGCAGCACGCGGGTGCTGTGGTCGCCATTGCGGCGCAAGCGGCCTTCGATATTCAGCAGGCAGCCGAGGTCGCCGCCGACGATGGTGTTTGCACGGGTCCCGCTGATATGCCGGCATTTGTTGTCTGCCATGCGCGTCGACAGTTCGCCGTACTTGACTGAAAAAGTCCCGCCGAAGCCGCAGCAGGTGGTCGATTCCACCATCTCATGCACGGTGACGCCGGGCATCGTCGCCAGCAGTGCGCGCGGTTGTTTGTAGACATCGAGTTCGCGCAATCCCGAGCATGAATCATGATAGGTGAGTGTGCCTTTGAAATTACCGGGTACTTTTTCGAGTTTGGCGATCTTGTTCAGGAAGTCGGTCAACTCAAAGGTACGCTGACCCAGGGCGGTAAACCTGGCCAGAAGGGCCGGGTCGTCGCGAAACAGATCGGGGTAATGCACGCGTATCATCCCGGCGCAGGAACCGGAAGGCAGAACCACATAGTCGAACGATTCGAATTCGGCGAGGAGTTTGCGTGCCATCGCCCCGGCGGATTTGCTGTCGCCCGAGTTGTAGCCGGGTTGGCCGCAACAGGTTTGCTGCGCGGGAACGACGACCTCGCAGCCGGCTGCTTCCAGCAGCCTGATCGCGGCAAAACCGATGCGGGGACGCATGGAGTCAACCAGGCATGTGACGAATAACCCGACTCGCATAGATTTTTCCATTCAGTCATTCCATTGTTGTTTTTTTGGGGGAATCCGGGGTCAACCAGGCCAAAGCGGCCGGCAGAACACTTATCGCTTCAGGTTTTCAAGAAATATACTGATGCCCGCGCGTGCGATCTGTGCGTCCTCGGCCGACTTAACCCCGGATACGCCAACGGCGCCCACGCATTCGCCGTCAACCATGATGGGTTCGCCGCCTTCGAGAAATGTCAGTCCGCCGGGCATGGACAACACCGAGGTTTCGCCGTCTGCGATCCTGTCAGCAAATGATTTTGAGGGCCTGCGTCCCATTGCGGAGGTGTGAGCCTTGCCGGTGGCGATGTCCATGCTGATCAACGGTGCGCCATCCAGCCGTTGCAGCCACAGCAGGTGGCCGCCTTCGTCGGCGATCGCAATGGTGACCGCCCAGTTCCGGCGCAGCGCCTCGCTTTCGCAGCCTGCCGCTATGGTTTTGGCATCCGCCAGCGTCAAATACTTTTTACTTTCCACGTAATTCCTCCTTGAAATTCTATTTATCGAAACTGGAATGGCGGGTATTTTACGCAGAGTGATAACCGAGTTGCCTGGAAATCTGCAAGCCGGTTTCCATGACCTGTTCAATCCATTCATCGCGGCGCCGTTCTATGGGCGCCGACACAGACAGGCCGGCCACCACATGGCCGTTGGCATCATGTATTAAAGTTCCGATGCATCCCACGCCCAGTTCGGCCTCTTCATTATCAAGGGCGTAGCCGCGTTTGGCTGCGGCGATGCAGTCGTGCAACAAGGCGGTGATGCTGGTGTGGGTGTGTGCCGTATAGGGGAGCAATTTGCTGTGCTTGGCATAGCTGCGGCACGCCGCCTCGCCCTGGGCGCCCAGCATCAGTTTGCCGACTGCAGTCACATGCAAAGGCGCGCGGCTTCCGATCACCTGTTCGACTCGTATCATGCGTTTGGCGAGCGTGCGTTCTATGTAGACCACTTCATCTCCCTCGCGCACGGTCAGGTTGACTGTTTCGCCAAGATGGTCGCGAAGCTTTTCCATCAACGGCAGCGCAATTTTCCGGATGTCCACGCTGGCGTTGACCCGGCTGCCCAGTTGCATCAACTTGACGCCCAATTGATAGTTTCCTCTGGTGGTGCGCTCCACGAAACTCTGTTCGGCGAGCGACGATAGAATGCGGAAGGCGGTAGAAGGATGTAATCCCGTTTCAGCCGAGAGTACCTTCAGACTTACGGGATCTTCGTGCCCTGCAATGGCGTCCAGCAGTCGTGCCATCCGTTCGATGACTTGTATGGAATGCGGTTCTTTTAGCATATTTCGTATTATGAAAACGATTGTGTATTGCGAAATTGTACAGCAACAGGTATTCTGTTCACAAATTCTTTTTGGCAAATCTCTTTCGGTGGCCGATTTTAAAGGCAGCCCCACTTTCTGATAACGCAGTAACGAATTTCAAGGAGCAATGATCATGTCGACCAGCGTAGCAGTTACCCCGGAATTTTGTAAGGGCATTCAACATTTCGGTGCGGCCTGGGAAGGTTTTTCCCAGTATGCCCAATCTGCTGTCATC
The DNA here is from genome assembly GCA_964499395.1 of uncultured Gallionella sp. Lineage (GTDB taxonomy): Bacteria > Pseudomonadota > Gammaproteobacteria > Burkholderiales > Gallionellaceae > Gallionella. The sequence goes on from CAZCKZ010000009.1 coordinate 12,864, forward strand.
AGGGAAGGCAAGTCTGCCATCAGTGATCCGCACGCGCCCGATGCGGTGTATCAGACATTGTTGATGGCCGATGCGCTGCGCTATTTGACCCTGCAAACCTGCGGCTCAAAAGGCTCGGGCCATCCGGGCGGTTTTGCCAGCAGCGCCGACGCCTATGCTTCGCTGGTGATGCTGGGCCACACCAATATCGTGACGGAGGTCGGCCACCACGCGCCCGGTTTCTACAGCGCGATGTTCCTCGATACGTCGCTGGAAGAGATGGGTATCAAAACGGTGACCGATTTGATGGCGCGTTTCCGCGAGAAGCACGGTCTGCTCGGCCATTTGTCCGGCGCGATTCCCGGCCTGCTGGCGCCCGCCGGCCCGCTGGGCCAGGGCCAGCACTTCGCGATGGCGGGTGCGATGCTGCATCCGGGCAAGCTGTTCCCGGTCACCATCGGTGACGGCGGCATGGGCGAGCCTTATGTGCTCAATTCCATGATGCACTTCAATACCGCGTATCCCAAGATCACCAACTTCCTGCCGACACTGGTCTGGAACGGGTACAGCCAGGAACACCATTCGATGGTGTCGCGCTTCAGTAACGCGGAAATGATCGCGTACTGGAAAGGCCACGGCTTCAAGGAAGTGATCCTGGTCGACGCCAAGGATTTCGACGACAGCAATCAGGCCAGCGCCTATGCCGACAGTTCGTATTTCTCGCACAAGCAGCGTCTGGCATTCGCCGCCGCTGTTCTGGCGGGCGTGGACAAGGCGGCGAAGTCTGCGCTGGGCGGCACCCTGACTGCATTCATCATCAAGCAGATGAAGGGCACGGGCGTGCACACGGTAGGCGCCAAGTCGCACAACCTGTATCCGGTCGACAGTCTGGACAAGCCGCATATGATTGAAGGTTTGCAGCGCCGTGCGCTGAATCCGGAAGCATGGGCGATCGTGCGCGAAAATTTCGTGCGTGCCGGCGGGGGGCCCGCAGTCAAGACTTCCGTGACCGAGCATGTGCTGGATATGGCCCCGCTGGGCAAGATGCCGCTGCACGAATTTGCCAAGGGGGAGAAAGCGGTCCCTGCAACCGCGATGGGTGCGCTGGTTGCTTATGTGGGCACCCAGGACAAGCGGTTCGTGGTAACCAATGCCGACGGCAACGAAGCCTCGGCGATGAAGAACATCAACGAGGCGTTGAAGATACGCCATCCCACCGTTGATCCGCTGTACAACCAGGAGCCGGAAGGCCAGGTGTACGAGCCGCTGAACGAGGATGCGTGCGCCGGTCTGGCAGCGGGTCTGGCACTTTTCGGTTCGCGCGCAATCTGGTTGTCCTACGAGAGCTTTGCGATCAACGGCTGGCCCATCGTGCAGACCGTGGCACAGGCGATGGCCGAGCTGCGCCGCAAAACACCTTCCGTCGTCACGATGTTCACGGCGGGTGCGCTGGAACAGGGACGCAACGGCTGGACGCACCAGCGCCCGGAGATCGAGAACTACTTTGCCGCGCAAATGCGCAACGGCAATACCTACCCGCTGTTTCCATGCGATGCGAATGCGATCCAGGCGTCCTACGAGTATGCAACCAACAGTTTCAACAAGTGCATGGTGATCATCGCGTCCAAGAGTCCGTTGCCGGTCTACATGAGTGTGGATGAAGCAAAGCATGCGGTCGAAGAAGGTGCGGCTACCATCTACGAAAGCAAGGCTGGAAGCAAAGGAACCGTGGTGTTCGCGGTGACCGGCGACATGGTTTTCCTGCCGGTGTTCGAAGCGAAGGACAAGCTGGAAGCGGAAGGCTACAAGGTGCGCATCGTCGCCATCGTGAATCCGCGCCGCCTGTATCGTCCAACAGATATATCGTGGGATACCGTGTCGGAGCCGGACAACAAGTTCATGGATGACGAACACTTCAACGCGCTGTTCGACGGCGATGTGCTGCTGGCCGTGAGCGGTGGACCAAGCGGCGTGCTGGAGCCGGCCCTGTTGCGTACCCGTGCAGCCAAGCGCGACACCTTTGTCTGGAAGCGCGGCGAAACCACCGCAAGCCCCGCAGAGATCATGGAATTCAACGGTCTTACCGCTGATGCGATGACCAAGCGCGTCAAAGCTTTGCTGGGCTAAAAACATTAGTCCACGAAAGACACGAAAAGCACGAAATCAAAGCCACAAAATTAATGTTTGTTAGTGCCTTTGTTCGTGTCCTCTTGTGTCTTTCGTGGACAACGGGTATTTGAGTTTTAAGGAAGTTCATATGACTGAAACCAAAATAATCGTGCTGGACGATGACCCGACCGGGTCGCAAACAGTGCACAGCTGTCTGTTGCTGACGCGCTGGGACAAAGATACTTTGCGCGAGGCGATCATGGATGCCTCGCCGCTGTTTTTTGTGCTGACCAATACCCGCGGCATGGCCGCCGGTCCTGCCGCGGATATTACCCGCGAGGTTTGCCGGAACCTGAAACTGGCGTTGGCAGAACTGAAACAGGGCGGACACGACATCAATCCGATCATGGTCAGCCGATCGGATTCGACGCTGCGCGGCCATTACCCGGTGGAGACCGATGTGATCGCGTCGGAGCTGGGTGCGTTCGATGCGCACTTCCTGGTGCCGGCATTTTTCGAGGGCGGCCGCATTACCCGCGACAGCGTGCACTACCTGATGGTGGATGGCAGGGAAACGCCCGTGCATGAAACCGAATTCGCACGCGACTCGGTGTTCGGCTATCACCACAGCTACTTGCCGGATTATGTAGAAGAGAAAACCGCCGGACGTATCAGGGCGGTCGAGGTCGAACGTTTCCTGTTGCGTGATGTTCGTGGCGACAGCCTGCCGCGCCTGATGAGGCTGCGGGGGAATGTATGCTGTGTGGTCGATGCCGAAACGCAGGACGACCTGAATCATTTTGCGGAGCAGTTGCGCCTGGCGGCCGGACAGGGCAAACACTTTCTGTTCCGCAGCGCAGCCAGTCTGCTCACCGCGCTGGCGGGTCTCCCGCGCCAGCCGGTCGCAGCAGAGGACATGGCGCAATACGTGCGCGGCGGCAAAGCGGGTGCGGTGATCGTGGGGTCACACGTCAAAAAAACCACCGCGCAACTCGAACAACTGCTGAAGATGCCCGGGGTCGTGCCGATCGAAGTGGACGTGGGGCAATTGCCGGAAAAACGCGAGGCGATGCTGGCGGAGATCATCCGAAAGTGCGAACAGAGCCATGCTGCAGGGGAGACACCGGTTGTGTTTACCAGCCGCGCGGAAAAGGCATTTCCCGATCAGGCAACGCGGCTGGCGTTCGGCGACATGGTTTCAGGCTTCCTGATGGATGTGGTGCGCAATTTGCCCGTTACCCTGGGATTTTTGATCAGCAAAGGCGGAATCACTTCAAATGATGTATTGAGCTCGGGCCTGGCGTTGCGCACCTCGCGCGTTGTCGGCCAAATCCTGCCGGGTTGTTCGGTGGTGTGCTGTCCTGCTGATCATCCGCGTTACCCGGATATGCCGGTGGTGATATTTCCCGGCAATGTGGGCGATGACCAGGCCCTGGCGACGGTGTATCACAGACTGGCTGCGAAAGAGTAAGCGCTGGCAGGGTATCGTTGCGGATCTGCATCAGTGCCGCAACGATCATTGATCTGAAGCGGTGAACGGGGATGCTGGAAGCATTCCCGTTGCCGCCTTAGTCCTCGTCTTTGCGCATGCCCTCGATGAATTCGTATATCGCCATGCCGGCACCGATCAGCGCTACCGCGATCAATGGGATTTTATGCAGCTTGATCACCGGCACCGCAAGGAAGGCCAGCATTGCAACCAGGCCAATCAGGCCGGCTATTGTTTTAAATTTCATGACTTCCTCACTTCCTTGTGCGTTACTTGATTGCGTCGACCAGCCAGCGCGCGGTGCGCAGCAACCGCGCATCGTCGCCGACACGCCCGACCAGTTGAACCCCGACGGGCAGGCCGTTGCCTGACTGTAGCAGCGGCAGGCTGATTGCCGGCATGCCGCAATAGGTCCACAGCGTGCAGTACATCGGGCTGCCGGTCGACTCCAGACCGTGCGGTGCAGCACCGGCTACCGCGGGTGTCAGGATCGCATCGAAACGGTCGAATATCTCGTCAAGCGCTTCGGTGACCACCGGGATACGCGCCAGCGACTTGATGTAGTCGACCGCCTTCACGTTGCAGCCCCGCTCTATCAGTTCCTTCAGCGAGACGGACAGCTTGTCGGCGCCGCGCTCGTAGTCGGCTTCGTAGTTGGCGGCGATGTCTGCCTCCATTACGGACTTGTGCCAGTCGAGCACTGCCGCGGCCGAGTCGGGCAGCACGAATTCGCCGACTTTCCCGCTCAGGTGTTCGACCAGTTCATCGAATCCATCCCGGGTGTCGGCATCCAGCTGAGGCCACCAAGGCGTTTTGACCAGCGCAAGGGTGGGTGGCATCGGCGGTTCCTCGTTGCACAGCCGCAGCATCGGCACGGGCGCACGCGGCGTCATGCCGGGTTCGTCCGGGTCGTAGGCGGACAGCACCTCGCCGAGCAGCGCGATATCGTCGATGCTGCGGGCAAAACCGCCGACCTGGTCGAGGGGGGCCGACTGGCGCAGGATGCCCTGGCGGGAAATCAGCCCGCGTGTAGGCTTGAAGCCGAACACGCCGCAATAGGCAGCGGGCCGGATCAGCGAGCCGTTGGTCTGTGTGCCGATTGCCAGCGGCACCATGCCGGCCGCCACCGCCGCAGCGGAGCCGCTCGACGAGCCGCCGGGCGTGTGCTCCGGGTTGTGCGGGTTGCGTGTCTTGCCGGGTGCGAGGGTGGCCAGCTCGGTGGTTACCGTTTTGCCCATGATCACCGCGCCTGCGGTGCGCAACAAATCGACCACCTTGGCATCGTGCCAGGGGTTGCGTCCCGCGTGCAGCGGTGTGCCGTCCTCTGTCGGCATGTCGCCGGTATCGATGATGTCCTTGATGCCGACGGGCACCCCGTGCAGCGGGCCCATGGGTTTGCCGGCGGCACGGTCTTCGTCGGCCTTTGTTGCCTGTGTCAGCGCGTGTTCCGCATCAAAATAGGCCCAGGCCTGCACCTCCGGTTCCCGGGCCTGTATCTGCGCGATGCATGACTGCACCAGGTCGCGGGAGCTGAACACGCCATCGCGAATGCCCTGGGCGGCCTGGTTGGCCGTGAGCCAGTTCAGATTTTCCATATTGTCTTTCTGTCTGATCTCATCAGTTGTTGTAGAACAGGTTGGGCAGCCAGTAGACCAGCTGCGGGAAGACATACACTGCCGCCATGGCCACGAATACCATGCTCAGGAACGGCAGGCAGCCTTTGAAAATTGTCACCAGTTGCACGTGCTTCGGTGCCACGCCCTTAAGGTAGTAGGCCGACATTGCCATCGGGGGCGTCAGGAACGAGGTCTGCAGGTTCAGCGCGATCAGGATGCCGAAGAACATCGGATCGACGTTGAAGTGCGGCAGCAGCGGCAGGAAGATCGGCACGAAGATGATGATGATCTCGCTCCACTCCAGCGGCCAGCCGAGCAGGAAGATGATCGATTGCGCGAGTATCAGGAATCCGACCCTGCCGAGTTCCAGCGACCATACCCACTGGTTGATCAGCTCGTGTCCGCCGAGGTAGGAGAA
>CAZCKZ010000010.1:0-18135 GCA_964499395.1 uncultured Gallionella sp.
ACACGCAAAGGAGACAATCATGAAGCGCATCCTGCCCGGATTCATTTTCCTGCTACCCGCGATGGCCTACGCACACCTCGGCAATGACGCCGGCCTGCATCATGTTTCGGCATTTCTCGCCGGATTCATCCATCCCTTCACCGGGCTGGACCACATGCTCGCGATGATTGCCGTCGGCATCTGGAGCGTGCAGGCATTCAGGCACTCGCGCGGCAAGGTCCAGGACAAGGTTTGGGCCAAAGTCTGGATCGTGCCGCTGGCATTCGCCGGACTGATGCTGGCAGGCGGCGTGTTCGGCATTGCCGGCGTCCGCACGCCGCTCGTCGAGCCGATGATCGCCGCTTCGCTGCTGGTGCTGGGCCTGTTCGTCGCGTTCCGGGTGAAGCTTCCGCTGCCGGCAGGCGCGGCGATGGTCGGTACCTTTGCGGTGTTTCACGGCCTCGCCCACGGCAGCGAGCTGCCCGCAGGCCATGCGCTCGCGCTGCTGTCCGGCATGGTGATCGCGACGATGCTGCTGCACGTGACCGGCATGCTGCTGGGCCGCTTCGTGATGGAGCGCAACGTCTGGCTGCCGCGCATTGCCGGCGCCGCCGCCGCGGCTTTCGGCGTCGGTTTGCTGGCCGTTTCCTTCTGAAGGAGCGAGCATGATTCCCGGTGAACTTCTGGTGGACGACGGCGAGATGGAACTGAACGCCGGCCGCCGCTCGCTGACCCTGGTCGTTGCGAACACCGGCGACCGGCCGATCCAGGTCGGCTCGCATTACCATTTTGCCGAAACCAATGCCGCGCTCGATTTCGACCGCGCCGCCGCGCGGGGCATGCGGCTCGATATCGCCAGCGGCACCGCGGTCCGTTTCGAGCCGGGACAGCGCCGCACAGTGAACCTGGTCGATTACGCCGGAGACCGGAAAGTGTTCGGATTTCGCGGCCTGGTGCAGGGCGCGCTTGATTGAGGAAATGCACAGATGAGTAAAATTTCGCGCCGCGCCTATGCCGAGATGTTCGGCCCCACTGTCGGAGACCGGGTGCGCCTGGCCGATACCGATCTGTTCATCGAAGTCGAGCGCGATTACGCGATCCGCGGCGAGGAGGTCAAATTCGGCGGCGGCAAGGTGATACGCGACGGCATGGGCCAGGGCCAGAAAGTCTCCGCCGAGGTCGCCGATACCGTCATCACCAACGCGCTGATCCTGGATCACTGGGGCATCGTGAAGGCCGACATCGGCATCAAGGACGGACGCATTGCCGCGATCGGCAAGGCGGGCAACCCCGACGTGCAGCCCGGCGTCACGATCGCGATCGGCGGCGGCACCGAGATCATCGCCGGCGAAGGCATGATCGTCACGGCCGGCGGCATCGATACCCATATCCATTTCATCTGCCCGCAACAGATCGAGGAAGCGCTGATGTCCGGCGTGACCACGATGATAGGCGGCGGCACCGGACCGGCGACCGGCACCTATGCGACCACCTGCACACCGGGCCCGTGGTACATCCAAAAAATGCTGCAATCCGCCGAAGCGTTCCCGATGAACCTCGGCTTTCTCGGCAAGGGCAACGTATCGCTGCCCGACCCGCTGATCGAACAGGTCGAGGCCGGCGCGATGGGGCTGAAGCTGCACGAGGACTGGGGCACCACCCCGGCCGCGATCGACAACTGCCTCGCGGTCGCGGAAAAGTACGACGTGCAGGTCGCGATCCATACCGACACGCTGAACGAATCGGGATTTGTCGAATCCACCGCGGCCGCATTCAAGGGACGCGCGATCCATACCTTCCATACCGAAGGCGCGGGCGGCGGCCACGCACCGGACATCGTGAAGCTGGCCGGCCTGCCGAACGTGCTGCCGTCCTCGACCAACCCGACGCGTCCCTACACCATCAACACGATAGACGAGCACCTGGACATGCTGATGGTCTGCCACCACCTCGACCCGGCGATCGCCGAGGATGTCGCATTCGCCGAGAGCCGCATCCGCCGCGAGACGATCGCGGCAGAGGATATCCTGCACGACCTCGGCGCGCTGAGCATGTTCTCCAGCGACTCGCAGGCGATGGGCCGTGTCGGCGAAGTGATCCTGCGCTGCTGGCAGACCGCGCACAAGATGAAACAGCAGCGCGGCGCACTGCCGGGAGACGGCGCGCGCAACGACAACTTCCGCGCGAAGCGCTACATCGCGAAATACACCATCAATCCGGCGATCGCGAACGGCATCGCGCACGAAGTCGGCAGCGTTGAAGTCGGCAAGCTCGCGGACCTGGTGCTGTGGAAGCCGGCGTTCTTCGGCGTGAAGCCGGCGCTGATCGTGAAGGGCGGCATGATCGCGGCCGCCGCGATGGGCGATGCGAACGCGTCGATCCCCACGCCGCAGCCGGTGCACTATCGCCCGATGTTCGGATCGTTCGGCAGTGCGCTGAGCTCGACCTCGCTGACCTTCGTTTCGCAGGCCGCGCTGACCAATCCGCAGGTGCTTGCGCTGGGCCTGAAGAAAACCCTGTCGGCGGTGAAGCACACCCGCAACATCGGCAAGAAAGACATGATCCTCAACGACTATGCGCCCGACATCACGGTCGATCCGGAGACCTACCTGGTCCATGCCGACGGACAGCTGTTGATGTGCGAGCCGGCGACTACGCTGCCGATGGCGCAGCGCTACTTCCTGTTCTGATGCTGTACATCACCGAACTGCTGGACCATTCCGGCCGGTACGACGACAGGCTGATACTGCCGTTCGACCGGCGCCAGAAAAGCCGCTTGCGCGTCAGGCTGGAATCCGGCGAGGAGGCCGGCCTGTTCCTGAAACGCGGCACGATACTGCGCGGCGGCGATTGCCTGCGCGCCAGCGATGCGCGCATCGTGCGGGTGGTTGCCGCGGACGAGCCGGTGATGCGGGTGACCGCGGATACACCGGTCCGGCTGATGCGCGCCGCCTATCATCTCGGCAACCGCCATGTTCCGCTGCAGATCGGCGAAGGCTGGCTGCGCCTGGAGCAGGATCATGTGCTGATGGAAATGCTGCTCGGGCTGGGTGTCAGCGTCGAAAACCAGAATGCGCCGTTTGAACCCGAAGCGGGCGCGTATGGCGGCGGCCATCGCCACCACCATGATGATGACGCGCCGGCCGCATTGATACGCCCGCCGTTGCGCGCGAAGGCCAGCCATGATTGACGCGACTGCACTGGCCAGATTGCTGCAACTTGCCAGCCCGATGCTGCCGGTCGGCGCATACAGCTATTCGCAGGGACTGGAAGCGGCGATCGAGGACGGCACGGTGCATGACGAGGCCAGCGCCGCAAAATGGATAGGCGATGTGCTGAAACACTCGCTGTGCAGTTTCGAACTGCCGCTGCTGCGGCGCATGTGTGTAGCCTGGCAGCAGGAAGACCATGCAGGGATCAAACACTGGAATGAATTCTTCTGTGCCGGACGCGAGACCGCGGAGTCGCATGCCGAAACGCTGCAAATGGGCTATTCGCTGTGCCGCCTGCTGAAGTCGCTCGCAGAAGGAAATCCCGCGGTATCGTCGCGCATCGATGCGCTGGCGCCCGGCAGTTTTCCTTCGGCCTACGCGTGCGCCGTTGCGATCTGGAACATCCCCGTTGCGGCCGCGGTGCAGGCCTATGCGTGGTCATGGCTGGAAAACCAGGTCAGTGCCGCGATCAAGACCATCCCGCTGGGCCAGACGGATGGCCAGCGCATCCTGTTTACACTGGCAGCGCAGCTGTCCGGCCTGGTGGATGCCGCGTGCCGCCTGCCCGACGACGAGATCAGCAATTTTGCGCCCGGCCTCGCGCTGGCCGGCTGCAAGCACGAAACCCAGTACAGCCGGTTGTTCAGGTCATGAGTTTTCAGTTCAAGGAAGGGATCGATGATTAACAAGGAAACCCTGCGTGTCGGCATCGGCGGTCCGGTCGGTTCGGGAAAAACGGCGCTGACGCTGGCGCTGTGCCGCAGACTGCGCGACATATACAACGTCGCGGTCGTCACCAACGACATTTACACCAGGGAAGATGCCGAGTTCCTGACGCGCAACGAGGCGCTGGTGCCGGAGCGCATCATCGGCGTGGAAACCGGCGGCTGCCCGCATACCGCGATCCGCGAGGACGCCTCGATGAATCTGGAGGCTGTGGACCAGCTATCCCGCCGTTTCGAGGGGCTGGACATCATCTTCATCGAAAGCGGCGGCGACAATCTGGCCGCAACGTTCAGCCCGGAACTCTCCGACCTGACGCTTTATGTGATCGACGTTTCCGCCGGGGAAAAAATCCCGCGCAAGGGCGGTCCGGGCATCACCAAGTCGGACCTGCTGATTATCAACAAGATCGATTTGGCCCCTTACGTCGGTGCCTCGCTGGAGGTGATGGAACGCGATGCGAAACGCATGCGCGGAGACCGGCCGTTTCTGTTCAGCAACCTTAAAACCGGCCAGGGAGTGGAAGAGGTCGTCCGGTTCATCGAAACACAGGGGCTGATGAACCGGCCTTGACCGCCGTGTGCCGCGGTCGCAGCACCGGCGCATTGCCGTACTATTTATCCAGCTTGTCCTTCAGGGCCTGGCCGGTTTTTTCCAGCGCCTGTCCGCCTTTTTCCAGTGTCTCGCCGGTCGCCTTCTTGAGTTGCTGATTGATGGTGTGGGCGTCAAACGGGTTGGAATACAGCGGCACGTCGCGTCCGATATTCACGCCCAGCCACAATCCGACGGCCGCGCCGATCAGAAGGCTGAAAAAAATCGCTTTAAGCTGTTTCATCTGTTCCTCCGGTGATTCGTGAAATTACGATGGGAAAGCATGCCGGCAAGCAGGATGCAGAAATACCCGCGCAGCCGGATTATAGGTTATGCGGATGCAACATATCTACAAAGGTGATTTTCGGGTGCCGATTTTTTGATATCGCGTTGTCCGGCAACCCGGGCGGAACCCAGGCCCAAGCCTGAAGTCATTCCGGATCGCGTTGTCGTTTTGCCGGTTTCATTGGCACCTTGATTCTGGTTTCGTCTTTTTCTGTCGAGATTGGAAGCCGGATGCTCCGCTGCAGCCGGGCGCTCAATGCGCCATTCTTGCGCATCATAAAAAAAGCGCCCGAATGTCCGGGCGCTTTTGCATATTGCAGCAAAGAAGCAGGAATATTATTGTCCTGCGGTCGGGTTATCAAGGTTGGTCCATATTTTCATTATCGCTCCCCGAAAAAAATTATTAGTTGCCAACTTTCTTTTATTATTTGACTGCGTTCTCTATGGAACGCAGTAACCTCCCCGACCGTGCGAAACTCTGCGGCAGGAGTATATGAGTCCGCCGCACGTTGGTCAACGTAAGTGTTTGATAGTATTATAATACTCTAATATTGCAGGAGGCCGGCATCGGATTTTTTGCACGGACTTGTTCATTTTATCGGCCCTTGGGTAATTATTTGATACCGGTCCCTTTAGCCGTTTGGTTCCTTGCTATTGTTTCAAAGGGTAAGTGCGGCATAAATCAAAAGCATTTTTTCAGGCAGGGATTTCACATGATCGACGACCATATAGTTCCTTGCGCCGAATATTCTGGAAATATATTCGTCCGCCCTCGGGTCAAGACCGATGCAATAACTGTGTATCCCGCTTTGCTGCGCTTCAATGAGCGCCTGCTTCAGGTCATAACGCAGGTAATGCCGGTCGGGCATATCGACGTCTGCCGGAGCGCCGTCGGTTATGGTCATTAACAGCTTCTTGCTGGATTTGTGCTCATTGAGGTGGTGAGTGGCATGGCGTATCGCTGCGCCCAGACGGGTTGAACGTTCACCCGCCATGCCGGCGATCTTGGCTTTCGGCACGTCGTCATAGGGCTGATCGAAATCCTTGAACCTGTAATAGTCGACATCCTGGCGACCCCTGGAATTGAAACCGTGAATGGCCAGCGGATCCCCGACGGCTTCGATCGCATCCGCAAACAGAACACAAACTTTCCGGGTAAGTTGCAGCACGGTATAGTCTTGCCCGCGAATCTTCTGGTTCGCCGAACCTGAAAGATCCAGGAGCAGAAGCACTGAAATGTCGCGGGTCTTTCGTATTGAACTCATCATGATTCTGCTATCCGGCAACAAGCCCAGCCTGATATCTATCAGGGCGCGTATCGCCGCATTGATATCTATTTCGTCGCCTTCTTCCTGTTTTCTGATGCGTCGCACCCCCCTGTGTTGAATGGCAAGAAGAAGATTTTTCATGCGCGTTATGAGGTGCCTGTTTTGTGCGGTAATGTCTTCGATGATTCCAAGATCGCCCGTTACGGCATCCCTCTCCCGTAAAGTGACCCAGGAAGGCGTGCTGACCTGGCTACGGTAATCCCATTCCGGATAAACGTAGGTATCCGAAGCGGCTGCTTCTTTTATTCGCATCCGGGAGTGCGTGTGTTTTTTGTCCTCCTCCGTTCCGGACACGGTCTGCTCAGATGAGATCAGTTTTAACCAGGGCACAACCATCGGCTCTATGGAATCCGAATTTGCCGATTCCCAGAAATTGCGGTTGTCGTCATGGTAGGGAGCGCCTGCTTTTCCCGGGAGGTTATCCGATTTCATTTTCCTGTTTGGAAACGACTGCTCAAGCTCAAAACCGATGTCCCATGAAAAATTGTGTTTCTCCAGATCGTCTGCAGCCAGGAACATTGACCGCCCTCTGCTAATCCAGGGATCGTCATCCTGGTAGTTTTCATCCAGCAACGCTCGCGCCAGGCGGTTGAGATAATCACCGGCGGTCTGGTTGTGCAATGGCGTAACGGTATGCTGGGCTGTCCAGAGTTGCCTGAGGCCGGGGAAATCGCGTATCGACAATGTTTCCACCCGGGCATCCTCAATCGTGGCGATTACCGCGCGTTGCCAGTCATTGGCCAATCTGTCTGGAAATTTTTGCTGCGAATAAATGATGTGCGCTGCGGCATGGGTGGCAGCGGCACGATAGGCTTCCATGCCGGTAAAGAGCGTCACTCCATCCACTACGAAGTCGTCAAGGTAAGAGGGCACATGGACGGAGGATTTTTCGACGAAAGGCTGGCGTCGTGTATTGTTTTCCTGATTGCCGGTAATCGGTTTGATGGTGAAATCGCGGCCCCACAAGGCATGCAGATATATTCTGATGCGCCGCTGTACGTCGGCCAATTGGATCCGATCGCATGCTTCCTCTTCCTGCAGTTCAACCGGGGATTCCCTGGCTTTCCTGCCAAAATAATTTTGCAATTCGCATGCAAGGCGACCGAGGGTAGATTTCATAGCGGAAACACGGCAATGCAGGAATGCAGGCCGGAAGAGGCGGACATGAAAATCAGAATTTCTCCATGACTCATTTCAGGATCTGTCCTTCATCAAATTCCTGGCGCGCTACCCGAAAAAGGTTGTTACTGCCGCTTCAAGCGCATCGCGCATATCCAGATCGTCTGTGATCGGCGACACAAGCGCGACGCTGCAGGCTTTTTTTACTTCGACATTCTTGGCGATAAGATTGCCCGCGTAGATCAGCATCCGGGTGGAAACCCCTTCATCCAGGCCGTGGCCTTTGAGGTTTCGCGCTGTTTTCGCAATGGAAACCAGTTTCTCGGCGATTTCCACGGGAATACCTGTTTCGTGGGAAACGATTTCCACTTCAATCGCATGTTCGGGATAATTGAAGTCGAGCGCACCGAAACGCTGCTTGGTCGACTGTTTCAGATCCTTCATCACGCTCTGGTAGCCCGGATTATATGAAACCACGAGCTGGAAATCAGGATGCGCATGCACCAGTTCGCTGGTTTTTTCCAACGGCAGCACTCTGCGGTTGTCCGTGAGCGGATGAATAACCACGGTCGTATCCTGGCGCGCTTCCACGACCTCATCGAGATAGCAGATACCACCGAAACGGGCCGCGATGGCGAGCGGCCCATCCTGCCAGCGGGTGCCATTGGCATCAAGCAGGAAACGGCCCACCAGATCGGAAGCGGTCATGTCTTCGTTGCACGCGACGGTAATCAATGGTCTCTGGAGTTTCCATGCCATATATTCGATGAACCGTGTTTTTCCGCAGCCGGTCGGGCCCTTCAACATCATGGGCATGCGCGTCGCATAAGCGGCTTCATAGACAGCGACTTCGTCGGATACAGTCCGGTAGTAGGGTTCGGTTTCGATCCGGTATTGGTCGATGATGTCTCCCATTGCTGCTCCTCGTCACAATTGAAATTGCAAAACCTGAAAGGGCATCACCCGATGCCGGTTTATTTCTGCCATGCTGATTTTAAGTGTATTGATTATTTCGCTCAATTTTATCTTCGGCTATTGAAATTCATGCCTATGCAAAACCTGGCAGGCAGCCGGTCAGGGGCGCCTGTGCGTGTTGTGTGAGCTGAGTGCCTCGGCAAGTGATGTATATTTCCTTACGCATTGCCGCCAGGTGCCACTGGCCGCATTGCCGGGATCGAGCTGCAAATTACACTCGCATTTGCATGCCGATGCGCGGTAACACCCTGCAATGTTGTCGCCCTTGCAGGAAGATATATCGGTGGCGCACCGGCTGTCGCACTCGCGCGCGACCATCTGGATCTTGTGCATCTGTTCCGGGGACAATTGGGTTCGTACCGGTTCCTGCGTCGCGATACCCCACCCCATCATCACGCATCCGTAAACGAAGATTAAGCCGATCGGCCAATTGAGGCGGGAGAAGAATTCCCCGAGTTTCTGTCCCCGGGTTGTCTTGCCCCCATTTTTTCCGAGCTCGAAACGCAGCAGTCCTGCCGTTCCCGATTTCTGATGAAGACGATCACACGCATCGATGCATTCGCCACAACCGATACACGGGTCGGCTATTTTTATATCGGTCGGCTGGATCGCGGTAATGCAGGATGTCGCACAGTAATTGCACTTGCTGCAATCCGATGAACGCGATGAATCGTAGGTCACATGCAGCGCATCCTTGGTCTTGAACAGCATGTGCCCGATGCGATAGAAACAGGCATAGTCGCAAAAGAAATAACGGACAAACGCGATATCGATGAATATCAGCAGCACCATAAAATAATACGGGTATTCGATGGACTCGGTCATTTTCCGGCTGGCGCTGAAGGTAACGAAAGCCCACATGTCGCCGCGCGGATAGAACAACACCAGCGGTACGAGCGCCAGGACCATCGCGGCGGCCAGAAAGATTGTCCCGAGTATCAGCCAGTTCACAGCCTTGTTCTTGGCGGCGGCAACAACCATTCCCTTGCCGTCCACGCGCACGTCGGCACGCTTGCCCAGAAATTTATGGGTCAGGTTGTTCGCCCATTCCGAGAGCAGGTTCTGCGGGCAGGCCCACCCGCACCAGACTGCGCCTATCGACATATAGGTGATGATCGGGATAATTGCGATTACGATCGCCAGCCCTGATATGAAGAAAAAATTCGACCACCATATCTGATGGTCGAGCATATAAAAACTGGCCGATGCCAAATCAATACGGAATATCCCAAGGGCGGGGATCAGTGAAATTATCAGGAGCGTGGCGATCTGGATGGTGCGTCTGGGTAAATGATATTTCGTTGTCGGCATACTGTTTTCCGGACCGTATATATTCTGTTAATCGGATAAGCTGGATATGCAGTTGATTCACGTTGCCGATCGGCGTGCCCGCAGATCGGGAAACTTATGGGCTATGCACGTTCCGTCTTATTCCAATTTTATCGCGTTGCAGCATGCTTATCCGAGTGGCAGTTAATATTTATTCAAATATCCGGCCATTCCCGCGATTTATCAGCACTTCACCAAGTGGCAATCAGGATGGCGACAACAGCGGCCCGGGGTGAGCTTCATGCAATGAATACCCAGATACTGATGGAGCAGGGACAGGGTTCTTGTAAATGGATAAGGCAAGGTGGAAACTCCAGCGCGCTCCAAAGACAGTCTTCGTTAACCCTGCAGCTGGCAACGTGATATTCGGCGCACCCGAGGCGATAAATCCGGGCACTGGCAAGCAATCGTTACGTTGGCATGACGTTTCGCTCTTGGGTAGCCAATTTACGAAAGTAAAGAGCGGCTACCGGCACACAGCAGAACCTGGTGGTCAACTGCTAACGACCCAAACCTGCTGTTCGCTTTGTCTCCATAATTACTCGATCTTTGAATGTTTGCGAACCAGGTTGGACAATCCCATTGTTGCCAATGGTGAATGGATTGGCTGGACTATCGAATGCGCATGGCGTTGGGAACCCATATCCCCACTGGACTTTAGTCCAATGGTATTTATTGATTAAATCTGTTCAAATATTCTTGAGAGGGAAAAAGTTCCGGGTAAATTCGGCTCATGACTCAAAGAACCGATGCAGTATGCAAATGTATTGTAATTGGAGAAGGTTATCATGCTTGAACTCAGTGTCTATTGTTATGGTGTCCTGCGCTATAGCGTTATTGGAGATTTGGACAAGCTGCAAGAATTGCAAGACCGGGGCTATTATGTCCAAGCCAGGCCGGCTCTTCGGTCAAAGATAGTGTTGGGCGTGGATAATCGCAACGAACAATTCATGTCAATTAAGAATAGCAACGTCTTTGTTGATCATGAGGATGGTATACATAAACGGGTAGAGGTACAGCCAGCTAACGGATATTACACGCCCGATTTTCGCTAAACGATATCCATTTTCAACGTCGAGCGTTTGTTTGCACCGGGAATATAACTGCGTATTGAGCTCTTGAAATTGCCGGTTGCGCGATACGGGGGTGAAAAATGAAATACATTATTGCCTGCCTGATCCTTCCAATCATACCTGTTGTGCTTATTGCTGTCTTTGGACTTGGCGCACTTTACTTTGGAGTGACTGACCTGCTGGAACGTATGATGCATTTTAATGTGAGAACATTCTGACGGCTGCGATTGGAACCAGGCAGAATTTCAAGGTACCAAGTCGATGCCCGATAGCAGAACCTCACAGAGTGTTCTGCTTATGACACACAGCTATCACTGGAAGTTGCGCATTTGAATGACGGCTATGCTGCCGGAAGCCGACACTCAGTCGGGCGTAACTTAGTCGGCGTGCCGACACAATACAGTCACTCGCGATTATCCTTTTTAAGAACCCAAAAAATCCTCCGAAGCGATAGATCGGTCACTGGAAAGCGAATATCCTCCTTCCCTATTGTCCATTAACGTCCCCTTGGTTTTAGAAATAACTGTCTTCCTCTATATCTGGTTATATTATGGCGAAATAGAGAAATTGGTTGTTGCAGGACCAGCGCTGACGTTTGCGGACTGCGAAGAAACAGTGCCAGCAGCATCCGTTGCCGTTATGCTATATATACCTGTATCAGTGCTGGCGGTATCCTCAGTAAACGTAATTGGCAAGGCGGTACTGAAGGTACCCAACCACGGTCCAGATGCGGCCAAGGGTATGATATACGGCCCTGTAGTGGTGATAGTTGAAGCAATCTCATATATCCGTGCGCTGCTGGCAATAGTCTGCTCAGCCACCAAATTTGCAGCGCCGGGAGATCCTGCCACCGTTACCGTACCCGAAACGAGGTTGATGGTGGAAGCCTCAGGGGTAATCGTACCGAGATTTGTTGTGCCCCCAGCGGTGACCGGCACATCTTGCACGATATCCGTTGCATAACCGGCTCCCGATACCGGAACAGCAGGAACGCCTGATACGGGTACCGGCGGTACAACCACCACATCCACGGTACCTCCCGAACTGCTTTCCAGGATAGGGGACAGAGTAAATGCGCCGGTGGAATCAGCCACGGAGCCGATCACGATGACGGGACCGGTGTTTGACTGCTGCTCCGCAAATACTTGCGAACTTGGCACTGTTGTACCTGTAATGGATCCGCTCACTACCATGGCTGTCGCGGATACGACTGGCTTCAGCAGATAATTTCCACTGTTGCCCGCAACCACGATGGACTTGCATGCATTAAAGTCGAGTACCAGGTCAGCCATAGTTCCTGCTTGAACATGGAACGGACCATTGATCTTGTATCCGCTTTGCTGGCCACTGGGCGTTTTTAACGGAATCTGGACAGTTGGGCGGCTAGTCGGTACCAGGTAGTTGGCCCAAGGTGCTGACATACCATTCGACTTTAAAACCAGTCTTACTTGGTTGTATGTTCCTGCTGCCAATGGCGCTTCACCCAATGACAGCAGGGTTCCGTTGGTCAAATTAAGCAAATCGATAGGTTGTTGGAAGCTGGATTTCACTGGGACACTTATCCAGCTACTGCCATCTGGGGAAATTTCCACGTGATCCACGGAAACGTATACATTCTGATAGCCGCAGGCCGGTGAATCGGTCAGCAGCAGATTTAGTATGCCCATGTTTGCGCTACTGCCGCCACCGCAACTTACAAGGAGACCAATACTGGCAAATGCAATCAGGCGCAGGAAAGGTAAAAATGAGTGCTTGTTCATAATATTCACCCCTTATATTTGATAAATATTAATAAAGGGGAGGCTACACTTATCGAATAATTGTAGCAATCGTACCGAGGTACAGTTTAAGCTGATTAAATTTGATTCGACCGCAATCTGGAATGACAGCTCTTGGCACCGAGCTGCCCTTCGATCCTTGGAGTAGCTTACCCAAAAGCGGAACCTGGTGAAGTTCGGCTCCCGACACAAAACGGACTTAGGATCGAGAATAAATCTGTCAGCTTGACTGTCGCCTACCGACCCTTAGCGGCCAGTCAACTATGTAATTACACTACCCGAAACCGGTCATTCACCAAGTACGGCAAGCGACACAAAGCGGGAGTGCGGGCAAAACTTTCCAACCGTCTTCTCTTCGGCCAAAGTTGCCTCCCGCATTTTTATGCTAGAGTGGCCTGGCGTCATTGGCGGATTGTGCAGGGGCAGAGAACATAATGAGTCACGTCAGCAACACCCATGACGGCGGGCCTACCTATCTGTGGCTTGCCGCAATTCCCTTCAGCTTTTTTCTGGCCCTCGCTTGGGGTCTTACTCGCTTTCCGCTGCCGTGGCATTTCGATGCGGAGTGGGTGCCCAGTCTGGCAGTATCGTTCGCCTTTCGTATTGACGGTCTGTCAGCCCAGATGCTGGCCCTGATCACTGGCATCGGCACCGGGATATTTGTCTACGCCAGCGGTTATCTCGCGCACGAACCGCGCCGGGGTCGGTTGTTCCTTGTGCTGCTGCTGTTCATGCTGGCGATGATCGGCGCCGTCACCGCCGACAACCTGATCCTGCTGTTCCTGTTCTGGGAACTCACCAGCCTCACCTCCTTCCTGCTGGTGGGTTTCAACCACGAGGACACACATGCCCGCGCGGCGGCTCGCCAGGCACTGCTGGTTACTATGGGTGGAGGACTGGCCCTGCTGGGTGGGATGTTGCTGCTCGGTCAGATGGCGGGTACATGGTCACTCTCCGGTATCGTAGCCGCGGGACCAACCTTGGCCACCGATCCGCGCCTGCCCTACGCCCTGGTGCTGGTCCTGCTCGGCGCCTTTACCAAGTCAGCACAATTCCCCTTTCATTTCTGGCTGCCCAACGCCATGTCCGCACCCACACCGGTGTCCGCCTACCTGCATTCGGCCACCATGGTGAAGCTCGGCATCTACCTGATGGCGCGGCTCGACCCGGCTTTTAACAATCTGCTGCTCTGGGAAACGATGCTGATCGGGGTCGGCACCTTCACTGCGGTATGGGCTGCAGTAATGGCACTGCGTGAGCGCGACCTGAAACGTATTCTGGCATACAGCACGGTTTCTGCTCTTGGTACTTTGACGCTGCTAATCGGTCTGCCCAGTCCGGATGCCGGGCTGGCGGTGGTGGCCTTCCTGTTCGCACATGCATTGTACAAAGCGCCCCTGTTCATGGTGGCCGGCAACATCGACCACGCTACCGGCACCCGGATTATCGATCATCTGATGGGCCTGCGCCGCGCCATGCCCTGGACCGCCACCGCCGCGGTATTGGCAGGCCTGTCCATGGCAGGCCTGCCGCTTTCCTTCGGCTTCGTGGCCAAGGACCTGATTTCGATTGCCAAGACAGAGTCCGAAGTGATCGCACTGGTGAGTTATGCGACCGTGCTGGTGAATGCCATCGCCATCGCCGTCGCCGGTGTAGCGGCGGTGCGCGTATTCTGGGGACCGCCTGAACCAACACATGGCCAGGTCCGCGAAGTATCCTGGCGCATGTTTATTCCACCCTTGGTGATCGTGCTGCTGGCCGTAGAGTTCGACTTTTTTCCGGCCTTTGCCGATCCGCTTCTGATCGAGGCAGCGCGCAGCATCTCGCCACAACTGGGACAAGTGGACCTGGAGGCCTCCTATAATTTCGACATCCTGCTGTCTGCCACCGGCATTACGGCAGTGATTGGTTTGTTGTTCTTTCTGTCCTGGGATCATCTGCACAAGGCGCTGCACCGATTGCACTGGCTTGATCGTTACGGACCGGCTGCTCTATATGAGTATCTGCTGCACGGCCTGTCGCGCGTCGCAGCCTGGCAGACTCGGCACTTGCAGCACGGGCGGCTCAGCGGCTATTTGCGTCTGACGCTGGCGGCATTGCTGGTGATGGGTGCCGGCACCTGGGCGCTAACCAACACCCGCATGGAGTTAGACACGCAATGGCCGCCGCAGGCCTGGGCATGGACGGTAGCTTGTGTGCTCATGGTGACTGGCGCCGGTGCCGCATTGTTTCTGAGGGAACGTTTGGCCTTGCTCATGGCCAGCGGGTTGATTGGTTACGGCTCTGCCGCGCTGTTCCTTTTCGCCGGCGCACCGGATCTGGCTTTCACCCAGTTTGCTGTAGAGACGGTGCTGGTTGTGGTGGCTGCGAGCGTGCTGCCGCGCTATGGTCCGACGCCTAAACAGCAGGAGCCATGGCGTCTTTCGAATCTTGCCTTGGCGGGAGCCGCCGGTGTAGGCACATTCTTCATACTTGCCCATCTGGCTGCGCTGCCTGTGCATCCTGAACTCGCCGAGTGGTTCGCCCAACATAGCCTGGCCGAGGCCCACGGCCGCAATGTGGTCAACGTGATCATCGTGGATTTCCGTGCCCTCGATACGCTGGGCGAGATCGCGGTGGTCGCCTTCTCACTGCTGGCGGCGCTGCCCCTGCTCGCCGGCCTTAAAATAAGGCGAATACCATGACCCCGCGGTCAACCCTTCTTGAGTATGCCGCCCGCCCGCTCTACTGGATCATGTTGGCATTTGCACTGTGGATCCTGCTGCGCGGTCACAACGAGCCCGGGGGGGGGTTCATCGGGGGACTGGTCGCAGTAGCGGGCAGTAGCATGCTCGCAACCGTCCTGGGCACCCGGGCAGCCCGCCGTTGGCAGCCTCTGGCACCGCTGACACTGGCCATGGCGGGTGTCGGACTGGCCATGATGTCCGGCCTCGCCGGAGCAGTAGCCGGTTTGCCCTTCCTCACTCACCGGTGGACGAACAGCGGTCTGTCCACAGTGATACTGTTTGACCTGGGTGTTTTCTGCGCGGTGTGGGGAGCTATGACCGGCTATATCTACGCCTTGATGGACGACGATGATGGGGAAATAGCGCCATGAGCCTCGTCCTCATGATTACCATCAGTCTGATCGTAGCGGTGGGTGTGCTGTTGGTGCTTTCGCGCGACATCTTCCGCTTGATTGTGGGATTGGCCGTGTTGGGCAGCGCGACAAACCTGATCGTCTTTATGGCCGCGCGCGCCGGCAGTCTCATCCCGCCAGTGATTGAGGCTGGTGCCAACCAATTGCCAATGGCGGCGGCAAACCCTTTGCCGCAGGCACTGGTATTGACGGCAATCGTGATCGGTTTCGCGCTGCTGTGTTTCGCCCTGGTGCTCGGCGCGTCGCTCGCCCGCAGTAGCGGCCACGACGATGTGGATCGCATGCAGGCGGCCGAGCCACCTGACACCGACCCGGTCAAGCCGCCGGTACTGGAGGATTGATGCTGGTACTCAGCCCGCTGCTCGTCCCCCTGTTTACCGCCTTGTTGGCCGCTTTGCTGTCGAAACATGCAACATGGCGTAAAGGCGTGAGCTTGCTCGGTTCTGTCATCCTGCTGCTGTGTGCCATCCTGCTGGTGGTGGAAGTAACGCAAGGTGGTCGCCAGTCGGTGGCACTCGGCAACTGGCCGTTGCCCTACGGCATCGAATTTGCCGCCGACCGCTTGAGCGCTGCTCTGGTACTGATCACAGCGCTAATTGGAACCGCTGTAATGTTGTATGAACTGCGATGGAACGAAACAGCATCTGCCGGACCTGGACTTCATCCTCTGCTGCATGCGCTGCTGGCTTCAGCGGGGGCGGTTTTCCTGGCAGCGGATCTGTTCAACCTTTACGTATGGTTCGAGTTGATGCTTATCTGTGTTCTCGGCCTATTGGTCCTGGGTGGGACACGGCGCAATATGGAAGCAGCGTTCAAATATTTTGCCGTCAGTATGCTCGGCACGCTACTGTTGCTGGGTGCAACAGGGATGCTCTATGGTGCCACCGGACAGTTGAATTTTGCTGCCCTGCGCGAGGCCGCCCTGCGTCCGGAAGTGGCGGGTACCCTGCCGATCTATGTTGGTTTGATTCTACTGGCTTTGCTACTCAAGGCGGGCGCGTTCGCGCTGTTTGCGTGGCTACCGGCAAGCTATCACACACTGCCTGCACCGGTGCTGGCATTGGTGGGCGGGCTGCTCACCAAGGTCGCGGTCTACGTCCTGCTGCGCCTGCTGGGCGATGTGTTCGTCGCCATGCCAGGTATGCTGATGGAGTCTCTCGGTTGGCTGGCAGTGATCACCATGGTGACCGGTGTACTGGGAGCTGCCTATCATTGGGATCTGCGACGCATTCTCGCTTTTCACATCCTCAGCCAGATCGGCTACCTGCTATTGGGGATTGCATTGGCAACTCCTTCCGGTGCGGCAGGAACAGCCTATTTCCTGTTTCACAACATGCTGGTCAAAGCCAACTTGTTCCTCATCGCCGGACTGATGTGGGCCGCTGCAGGGCATTACGACCTGCGCCGTATCGGCGGTTTGTATCGCACGCGGCCTTTGTTGGCCGTGCTGTTCCTAGTGAACGCGTTTTCCCTAGTGGGTGTACCGCCCACATCCGGCTTCTGGGGCAAGTTTCTGCTGCTGCGTGAGGCCTTCGCGCAGGGCCGCTTCGTGTGGGGAGGCGTAGCACTCGTGGTAGGATTTTTTACCCTTTATTCCATGAGCAAGATCTGGCTGGAGGGATTCTGGAAACCGCATCCGCTGGATGAGCCAAACAGCGTTGCCACCTCTATGCCTTTGCCGGTGGCGGCGTACGCTGTTGTCACTGGCGTCAGTCTGCTCATTCTGATCATGGGGGTTTTTCCGGAGCCGTTTGTCCACTATGTGGAAACTGCTACCGGCGCATTCTGGACAGCGGGAGGCATGCAATGAACAAATTTCTGGCGATTGGCTTGCTGTTTCTCAATTTTCTGAAGGAAGTGATCGTGTCTGGATGGACCACCGCTGCGATCATCTTGCGCGACGGCAAAGACGTGCAACCGGGATTCGTGCGCATGTCTTACGGTGACCTGAGCGACACCGCCGCCAACTTGCTGGGTGCCCTGATCACCCTGACTCCGGGCACCACCACCGTGGACATCGATTTGGAACGCAAGGAGTTTCTGCTGCACCTGCTAGATCGTGACTGCGCCGAGGCGACGCTTGCCTCGATCAACCACGATTTCCTGTTGCCCATACGTACCCTGTTTGGAGGTGCTGCATGACGCTCCTGATGTTGTTTGTGCTGGTAGCGGGGGTCGCCGCGCTGATGGGCGTCTACCGTTTGCTTGCGGGTCCTTCGAACACCGACCGGGTTGTCGGCCTGGACATACTGTTCTCGGTGGCTGTCGTTCTCTGTCTCATTGCCGCGTGGGTGAGCAGGCGTACGGTCTACCTCGACGTGGCCATCGGTTTGGCGCTGGTCGGCTTCGTCGCCACTCTGGCGTGGGCGCGCCTCATACCGCGCCTGATCCAGGCCAATCGGAAAGAAAACGTAAAGGATGCATCATGACCCTCCTGGGCTGGGCAATCTGCCTTCTGGCTATGACCATCATGCTCATTGCCGCAGTTGGTATCATTCGCCTGCCCGATGCCCTTACGCGTCAGCATGCCGCCACCAAGGCGGCGACGCTCGCCGTATCGCTGTTCGCACTCGGCCTGGCGCTCCTGGCTTGGGATGCGGCCTG
>CAZCKZ010000011.1:0-15730 GCA_964499395.1 uncultured Gallionella sp.
CTAGCCATTCGACTAAGCCCGCAAGCGGGCAAGTCGCTGGTTATGCGCGGCTCCTCGCACTCCGGCTTGCTCGCGACGATTTCCAGAGCCGCCGGAATCTTTGTAGGGTGCTAGTTTGCCACAAAGCAGCAGGGCTATGGCAGCAAAACCTGTTACAGGCAGTAACTGCCGCTGCGTCCGGTTCAGTTGCCCTTGTAAAAATGGTTGGGCAGCCACGCCGGGATGCCCGGCATGATGGCACGGTTCGCGAACGGGTTGAGCCGGTTTCGGGATGGGTGCAGCACCATATGCTCGGTCATACCTTTTTGCGTCCGGACGCACAGCAGATAGCATCGTATCCGCTGTCAACTTTTAACCCTTTAACGAATAGTCGAGCCGGGTTCATAATCCATGCCTGAGAGCCAATCATTGCATTGTTTGCCTATGCGGCTCGCACCCTGAAACAGGGCAACCGCTTGCAAGTGTCCAGGAGACACCGGACGATTCCCGGACTAACCGGGCAAGCATGCCGAGTAGAATCACGCACAATCGGAATTTCATTCCAATAATTCATAAACACGATGAACGAATTGAGCTACTGGTTATTGCGCCACGGGAATAAATTGCTGACGGCAATTGACGATAGCGGCGGGAATATTTTCCCGTGCGGCCGTGCATCGGATTTCGGTAATCCAGGGGACGCATTGCTGGTCGGGGAATGGCGGGGGATGCGTTGCTATGCCGCCGAACTGGACAAGCTCCCTGAAAATATATCCGGGGAACTGATGCCGGTGCGCAGCTTGTTCAGCCTGATCAGCGCGGAGGCAGTTTATCTGGCCGGACGTGCCATCCATCTTTTGGACTGGCAGAAAAACCACCGGTACTGCGGCAAGTGCGGTGCGCCGACAACCATAAAAAACGGGCAGTTTGCGATGCTGTGTCCTGCATGCGGACTTGTTGCATACCCGAGAATTTCGCCCGCCGTGATGGTGCTGATCAGCCGCGGTGAAGAATTATTGCTGGCGCGTAGTCCCCGATTCAGGCCCGGGGTCTTCAGTGCCCTGGCCGGGTTTGTCGAGGCCGGCGAAACCCTGGAACAATGCGCAAGCCGTGAAGTACTCGAAGAGGTGGGAATTGAAATCGCCAATCTCAGGTATTTCAGAAGCCAGTCCTGGCCGTTCCCGGATTCATTGATGGTGGCATTTTTTGCCGACTACGCGGGTGGAATCATCAAACCCGATCCGCTGGAAATCGAGGATGCAAAATGGTTTTCACGCAGCGCACTGCCTGCCTTGCCCGAACCAATGAGTCTTGCCAGACAATTGATCGATGCGGCGTGCCGCCAGGCAGAGGTAATCAAAAGGGAAAAACCCGCTTCTGGCTGTGCTGCCGGCGATCTAAATAATTAATATCAAGATTATAACGAGCAAGATCAGGGTCAAATCCGAATTTCTCAGTGCGCCACCGGCTGGCATGGAATCGATCTTCTGCGCCAGGGCATGCACTTCCTGGTCAGTCATCGCTGCGACCCGATCCTTTGCTGAAGGCGCTTCGACTCCCAATGCTTGCAGGCGAACCTTGACGTCGGCCCTGTCCATAAATGTCTGGATCTTGGCCTTTTCCATTGCGGTCTGATTCGGTGTCGCCAATTGATCGGCAGTCACAATCCCTGCCATAGCGGCGGATGTTTGCAGACACATTGCGGCTCCCAATACAACGCCACACATCCGGTGAAAAAGTATTGATTTCATGATGGGTCCCTTTCCTGTTGAGTAAATGAACTAAAGGTTGGTAGCTGTATCTTGCATCAGTGCAATAGCGGGCCGGCAAGCATAAGTTTGTGCGTTATCGTACATTGATGCAAGCGGTTCGCCTACACTATGCAGAATATTTTGAAGCCACAAGTGAATCGGGCAGTTGCTGCGGTTCCCATGTATTGCTTTTGTTAATAGTGCCGGGCGGCGGGTCTTTCCATAACCGATAGAACCCGTCGCGAATTGCGGGGGAGATCGGAGACGTGTTGAGAAATATTTCGTTTGCGGCATTGCTGCTCATGACGCTTGCATTAGCGGGGCTTGTTGTTCGCGGAGCATTCTTCTCGTTGCAGCCTGTTGTGATTATGTCGGAAATTGCAGCTGTAGCATTGATGGTATGGGCGCGCCTGACATTCGGGCGGCGAAGCTTCCGGGCGGCAGCGAATCCATCACCCGGCGGATTGGTCACGACAGGGCCTTATCGTTATATTCGTCATCCGATCTACACGGCTGCCTGCCTGTTTGGCTGGTCTGGTGTCCTGGCGCACTGGTCTCCGGTCAATGTGCTGCTGGGTGCGCTGCTCATTGCCGGTGCCGTTTGTAGAATGCTGTGTGAAGAACGCCTGCTTATTGGGGTCTACCCGGAGTACCGTGACTACGCCCGGGTTACCAAGCGAATGGTGCCTTATATTTTCTAGTCACATAAGCGCCAATCGATTTCCGGGTTTCTGCATCGAACCAAAGGGAGGCATCGCCGCAGAGGCCGAAAAGCAATGCGCCAAGATCAAGGCGAGTGGATACCGAACTGATTACTATCGATGTGGAGGGGAAAATTGAGGCAACTCAACACGGTCTTTTCAAATGCATCAATTGTTGGACGCAAGAAATAATTCAATGTCATTTCCACGCATTGTTGTCCTGACGTCGCTTGCCATGATCGCATTCGCGGGTAATTCACTGCTGTGCCGGGCCGCGCTCAAGCACGCCGGCATTGATGCGGCAAGTTTCACCACGATACGACTGATCTCCGGCGCGATGATGCTGTGGCTGATCGTGCGCATGGGTCGCGGCACACAGACCGGCAGGGGCAACTGGCTGTCGGCAATTGCATTGTTTGTTTACGCGGCCTTTCTTTCATATGCCTATGCAGGCCTGACCACGGCAATGGGTGCGCTGCTGCTGTTCGGCGCTGTCCAGGCAACGATGATCGGCCATGGCATCTGGGCGGGAGAGCGCCTGCTGAAGCTGCAACTGGTTGGTCTTGTGATCGCGCTCGCCGGTTTGGTCGGCCTGTTGCTGCCCGGGCTTTCCGCACCGCCATTGTTCAGTTCGATATTGATGCTGGCTTCGGGGGTTGCATGGGGCGTCTATTCCTTGCGCGGCAAAGGTGCGGGAGATGCCCTCAGGGTAACGGCGGGAAATTTCCTGCGCGCCGCACCCATCGCCGCAGCGTTGAGCATATTGATGGTGAACCGTACATCTCTGGATAGCGCCGGATTCTGGTGCGCGGTTGCGTCGGGTGCGCTGACTTCCGGTATCGGCTATTCCATCTGGTACACGGTATTGCCGGCATTGAAAGCTACCAAGGCTGCAACAGTGCAACTCAGTGTCCCGGTCATTGCGGCCCTGGGTGGCGTCGTGTTCCTCGGTGAACCCATCACGCTGCGCTTGCTATTGGCGTCCGTGGCTATCCTCGGTGGGATCGCGCTGGTCATTCTGGAAAAGCAACGAGCTGGAGGTGTCGGGCAGGGTTGATTGGATAATCGCCCTTCAGGACAGTGAAGCCGGCAGGTTTAGAAAATCGGGTAATTCAAGCCATATGCTTTGCATGAAAGGATAATGATGACTTCATCAATACAACACATGCAAGCTGTCGATATTAATTATCAACCTGCTTTGCTGTCTGCCGACTTGTTTTGTTCAGCTTGAAGTTGTTCTGCCTCTGCGGTGTCTTCGGGCGAATTACCCCTTTTCGTTGTTGAAATTGAATGCAACCCCGCAAACAGGGTTTTCCAAACCATAAAAGCGATTGATATCGGAACGGCGAGTGCGAAAAATACGATGATAACTTTAAAAAACAGGCTGTTTGCCATGGTTGAACTCTCCTTGTGCTTGATGTTTGTCCGATCAGAACACCTGTGGGCTGTTCATCGTCTGGGCAGAAGCTGATTTATCAGGTAGTTGAGCATAACAAAAAACATCGCTCATGACTTGTTACAAATATTTTGATACAAATATAAACGCAATAAAATCTGAGTGTCTGTATTTTTCGTAGCCAAACCTTTAGTATTGGGATTGAAGTTCAAGCAATAAGAAAATTCGCATCCAGCTTTTGCTGATTCAAAGCGTATGCATTCATTCGCCAATTTCGGCTCACTGCAAGCAATAGGCGAGAAAATGCAAATCAGCCATTTCACAGGCGTGAGGCGATTAAATTTTGAAGCTAATAGGGAGATAAACCATGAATTCGACTGCTGCTGCACTTGGAATAGGAATGATCATAGGCGTAGTCCTGTTTCTCGTGTTCCTGCTTGTGGGTTGGATAGACAAAATGACTGCGGCAATGAGCAAATTCTTTAAACAATAGTTTTTTGCATGTTCCGCCAATTGAGGTTCCGTACACGCGGGCCCTGTCAACCATGCGCAAAATAGCCGATCAAATTGGGAAACTGGATCATTTTGCACATTGGCGGAGTAAGCCGGATTCAGCCTGATAATAGCGCGGTCGGACAGCGAAGCATGCAAACTGCCGGGATCCGTTCCATCTGGCCTCTATAAATCTTGATACCCTTTACTCCGTGAATCTGCCCAACGCGCCAAAGCGCGATGTAAGTGCCCGAATGGCGCGTCTGTTTGTGTATCCCGTCAAAGTCGGCTGATTTTGATTTTGATTTTGAGTAGCAGTAATCCGTCTCCGGCCTTTATGACAACTGCTGAAACAACTGCGTTCTTTACACGCGCCTGGTCTGTGTACGACCAGATCGCCGAGCACAACTACATGTCTCATCGCGAGATATATGCCAAGGTTGCCGGGCTCCTGAAGCTGCGTAAAGATCATAACCAATATCGGCTTCTGGACCTGGGCTGCGGCAATGCCCGCTTTCTTGCACCCTGTTTGATGCAATCCCCACCCTCACACTACCATGGCGTGGATATGTCAGAAGTCGCGCTGGAAGAAGCGCGAACTTACCTTGCAGAACTATCAGAACTATCTTGCCCGATTGAGCTGACGCGCGGCGATCTGCTTGAGGCCGTAAAATCTACGGATAAAAAATGGGATGTCATATTCACCGGATTCGCGCTTCACCACCTGACATCCGAAGAAAAAGCGCGTTTCTTTCGGGCTGCCGGGCGCTGCCTGTCGGATAACGGCTGGTTGCTGATGGTCGATATCGTGCGGGAAGAAAACCAGGGCCGCGAAGATTATCTGGAAGACTATTTAAAACTCATGCGCGAATGCTGGACGCAAATTCCACCGGATCAATTGGAGACCGCCTGTGAGCACGTGGCGACCCACGACTACCCCGAGTATCTGTCCAGCTTGCAGGAAATGGCAAAGGTATCCGGATTGAATAGCAGCCGTGTGATCGGCCGCTATGGGCAGCACTGTGCAGTTTTGTTTTCACGCGATGCGCTGAGCGATATAGGGATGGAAAGAGCAACGCTCTGAACAGGAGCGATCCGTATCTTTGCGGGTGTCTCAACCGCTAATGAATGCCGTGCCTGAAACGATACCCCTTGTAGCTGAATATCATACCGTCCGGCGTGATCTGTTCCAGCATGAGTCCCGGCATAACGGAATCGCCTTCCCGCAGCTTTTTCGAATTGATGTAGGCAAAGCGTTCGCTGGGTTTGCTCGAATAGGCATGGAGCTGAACCGCAATTTCCGGAATCTCCCGCTGAATCTGGACAGGCAGTTCGTCGAAGGATGTCACCTGCTGCGCCTGCGCATTCGTGGCGGGATTGGCAGGCTTTTGCCGGACGGGCGCTGTCGCGATCTCATGCGCAGTATTGCCGGGAATGTCAGGCGATGCCGGCATCGTTGGCGGTGCGGCCTGTTGCGAAATATTAGCCGGCGATCTTTGCGCAACCGGCCCGGTTTCTGAAGGCATCTGCTCCGCTTGCCATGGACGCAGCAAACCGATCGCTACCCCTGCGCAAAGCAACACTGCCGCAAGCAGCCCGTAAGAGAGAATCGACGGCCTTTTCGGCGCAGGCATCATTGCCTGCGCAACCTGCAAGGTCGGCGGGGTGCCGATATTCCGCTGCTGGTCCGATTTCTTGAGCGCATCCAGGATGTAAGACATGCTTAATCCTTCCCCCTATGTATCTTTGGCTCCTGAATCAACTTCGGTGCCGTCTCATCCGTCGCGGCGATCAGGTGCAACATGGTCTGCGGCCCGACCCTGCCATCGGGACTGAGACCCTGATCGAGTTGAAACCGTATGACCCGATGCAACATCGGCTTGTCGAATAACTGCTTGTTACTGGTTTCCGGTGCCTTGCCGTCGAGTTGCGCAAATTGTTGGCCCAGCCATTTGATGTCCGGCCCGTAATCGCCCAGGCGCAATTTCTTGCTGGCTAGCGGCGGCTTCCGCCACAGCAGCGTGTAGTGGCCGGACCACTGGGCAGCCAACACGCCCAGCGAAACTTTCCGGCTTTCGCCCCCGACAACAAAGGTCGCCGACTTGTCGTCCAGCCCGGTCAGCGCCGCGCTGAATTCCTGCCCCTGCTGGTCGCGCATTTGCAGGACTGCGGGGAGGTTCAGCCGGCGCAAGTCGTCCAGCCAGCCGCGTTCCGTCATGCAGCGCAAACCGGCCGCTTGCGCC
The DNA here is from genome assembly GCA_964499395.1 of uncultured Gallionella sp. Classification (GTDB taxonomy): domain Bacteria; phylum Pseudomonadota; class Gammaproteobacteria; order Burkholderiales; family Gallionellaceae; genus Gallionella. Next base: position 6,563 of record CAZCKZ010000011.1, read on the forward strand.
TGCTTGCATGCGTCGCCATTCTTGTCTGACTTCTGATATGCCGCACCCCATGTCTTGAACAGCGCACCGTATGCCAGTGCCTTGCTGTCGGCGACCGGCTGCGTTGCCGGCCATTCCAGCACATCCGGCAATGCCGGTGATTGCCTGATTGCCGCTGTCTTGGTTTCGATCTTTGGGGGTGGCACAGCTTGTTCGGCATTCTGGTAGCGCGCCACCGCGAACACGGTGCTGGCCAGCAGCAGCCCCGCCAATAGCGGCCGCAACAGGCTGCGGCGCGGCGCCGCCGGATTATGGAACACCTCGTAGGCAGCCTGTTTCAAGGTCGCGCGATCAACGCGCTCCTTGCCCTGCGAATAGGCGCCCAGCAACGCGCGGTCGCACAGCACGTTGATGATCCGCGGAATGCCTTTGCTGAAACGATACAGCGGTCCCGTCAGCGCGGCCGGGAACAACGGGCGCTGCGCGCCCGAAACATCGAGCCGATGCTGGACATAGGCAGCGACCTCGTGTTTGTCCAGCGGCCCCAGGTGGTAGCGCGCGATGATCCGTTGCGCAAGCTGCCGCAATTCAGGTCGCGCCACCATAGCCGCCAGTTCGGGCTGGCCCAGCAGGATGATCTGCAATAGTTTGCGCTGGTTGGTTTCCAGATTGGTGAGCAGCCGCAATTGCTCCAGCACGTCGGCGGAAAGGTTCTGCGCCTCATCGATGATCAGCACCGTATGCCTGCCTTTGGCATGAGCGTCGAGCAAATAGGCATTGATGCTGTCGATGTACACCTTGACGCTGGTGTTGCCGGGCGGGCAGGCGATGCCGAATTCTGCGCAGATGGTCGAGAGCAGTTCTGCTACCGTCAGCTTTGGGTTGAAAATGTAGGCCACATCGCAGGATGCCGGGATCTGTTCGAGAAAGCAGCGGCATACCGTGGTCTTGCCGGCGCCGACTTCTCCTGTGAGCAACACGAACCCGCCGCCGGCATTCACACCATAAAGAAGATGCGCGAGCGCTTCCTGATGGCGCTGGCTCATGTAGAGATAGCGTGGATCGGGTGCGATGGAAAACGGCTCTTCGGCGAGGCCAAAGTAACTCTGGTACATGGGCGATCCGGGAGTTGGGGATGTTGCGCCATTATATACATAGCGACATGCCCCGCGCATTTCACCTCGCTCGCGTGGTTATTTCACTTCCGTTCTTATGGTGTAAGATGAAAACTTCTGTACCAATTCATCTATCCTGAAAAAAACAAGGAATCAATTATGGGTACCACATTGATCGTCATTCTGGTTATTGCCGCGCTGATCGTTTTTTATGTGATCGGGATATTCAACAAACTGGTCATGCTGAAGAACCGCTACAAGAACGCCTTTGCGCAGATCGAGGTGCAATTGAAGCGGCGTTACGACCTGATACCCAATCTTGTCGAGACCGCCAAGGGTTATATCAAGCACGAACGTGGAACCCTGGAAGCAGTGGTTGAGGCGCGCAACACGGCGCAAAAGATGCTGTCTGCAGCGGCATCCGATCCGGGCAATGCCGAGGCGATGAGAGGCCTGAGCGGAGCAGAAGGCAAGTTGGCCGGCGCCATGATGAACATGAATATGGTGATGGAGGCCTATCCCGATCTCAAGGCCAACCAGAACATGATGCAGTTAAGCGAAGAAATTACCTCCACCGAGAACAAAGTCTCTTTCGCGCGGCAGGCGTTTAACGATGCGGTGATGGCCTACAATATCTACAAGCAAACGTTCCCGCCGGTATTTTTTGCGGCAATGTTCGGCCATGCGCAGGATGCGACCCTGCTGGAATTCGAAGACACTGCAGCGATACAGGCTGCACCGAAAGTCTCGTTCTGATCGCTACCATGTTGTATTCCGGCGTTTGAAATGAATTTCTTCGAATCACAGGACCGTGCCCGCAAAAACACCTTCCAGCTTGTCTTCCTGTTTGCCCTGGCAGTAGTCACCCTGATCATCATGACCAATCTCCTGGTCATGGTGGTGTTCGGATTTATCAGTAGCCAACAAATGCATAGCGGCGGCGCGCTGCTCCAGAAAATGGATTGGCAGAAGTTTGCGCTGGTCAGCGCAGCCGTGGTTACCGTGGTTATAGGGGGCAGCCTCTACAAGATCATGGCCTTGTCGGCCGGCGGCAGGACGGTTGCGGATGGCCTGGGCGGACAATTGATCCCGCAAAATACGGCTGACCTGAAGCAGCGCAGGCTGCTGAACGTGGTGGAAGAGATGGCCATCGCGTCCGGCATTCCGGCGCCGCCGGTCTACATACTCGCGGGCGAGCCGGGCATCAATGCATTTGCGGCCGGTTTCACGCCGCGCGATGCCGTCATCGGCGTCACCCAGGGACTGATCGACCATCTAAGCCGTGAACAGATGCAGGGCGTCATCGCCCATGAGTTCAGCCATATCTTCAACGGCGATATGCGGCTCAACATCCGCTTGATGGGGGTGCTGAACGGCATCCTGATCATCGGCCTGGCCGGTTACTTTATTATGCGCTCCACTGCATTTTCGGGTCGCGGGAGAAGAGACAGCAAAGGCGGAGGCCAAATACTGGCGCTGGGCATCGGACTGATGGTCATCGGCTTTGCCGGAACTTTTTTCGGCGGCCTGATCAAGGCCGCGGTGAGCCGCCAGCGGGAATATCTGGCGGATGCCTCGGCGGTCCAGTTCACCCGCAACCCGGACGGGATCGCGGGCGCGTTGAAGCGCATCGGCGGGCTCGAACAGGGTTCGATAGTGGAAAACCCGGGCGCGCCCGAGATCAGCCATGCTTTTTTTGCGCAGGGCGTTTCGGGTTTCATGCAGGGGTTGTCCGCCACGCATCCGCCGCTGGAGAAGCGCATCCTGGCCATCGATCCGCATTGGGATGGCGAATTCGAAGTTGTCGACAAGATCGATCCGCTCCGGGATGAGAAAGACGACGGAAAAAAACAAACACTGTCGCGCGAAGAACTGGCTCAAAAAGCCGCCACCGTTGCTGTCGGCGCCACGATGGCCACGGTCGCGAATGCGATCGACCAGATCGGCAATCCCAAACAGGAAACAATCGATCACGCCCGCACGCTGATCGCGGGGTTGCCAGAGGTCATCACGGAAGCTGTCCGTGAACCCTTTGGCGCACGCGCGGTTATGTATTCCTTCGCGCTTGATCCGGGGCGGGAGGTGCGTGACAAACAATTGATGCATCTGCAGGCGCATGCCGACCCGGATGTCTTCGTGCTGACGCAAAAGCTGATACCGGACATGAACGGGCTGGATATCAAATACCGGTCGCCGCTGATAGACATGGCCATCCCTGCGCTGAAGCAGATATCCATCGGCCAGTACCAGGCCTTCAAGAAGAACCTGACCGCATTGATTGAGATGGATTCCAGGATCGACCTGCTGGAATGGTCGTTGCAGAAGATCCTGTTCACTCATCTGGACGGGCATTTTTTCAAACCGGCACCGCCGAAAGTTCGCTATTCGAATGTCAGGGACCTCAGGCAGGAAGTCAGGTTGATCCTTTCGGTGATGGCCTATGCCGGTCAACAGGAACAACAAGATGTCGAAGCCGCATTCTCTGCGGCAGCTCAAGCGCTGGAATTCGGCGAACTGCAATTGCGGGACAAAAGCAGGATCAGTGTTGCCGACCTGGATATGGCCATGGAAAAACTGGAAATGCTGAACCCCCTGGCCAAGCCGAAATTATTGCAGGCCTGCGCCGTCAGCGTCATGCATGACCAGAAGATATCCGCTGTTGAAACCGAATTGTTGCGTGCAATTGCCAGTGTGCTCGGTTGTCCGATGCCGCCGATCATCCATTAAACGGCAATTGGAATAGCATTCAGAAGCATCATGGACAGACTGTGCTGGCTGTTTGGCAGCACAACACAGCAAGATTCGGGTCGTAGCCGGGCGCGCTAGCTCGCATAATATTCTGCATTGAGCCAATCATGGGAAGTTCATATGTCTGACTATGAGCGCATCGCACAAGCCATTTTTTTCATCACCAGTCGGGTAGATCGCCAGCCGACCCTGAATGAAATCGCGGCACATATCCATCTGAGCCCCTTCCACTTCCAGCGTTTGTTCAGCCGCTGGGCGGGTGTGACGCCAAAGAGATTCCTGCAAGTGCTGACCCTGGAACGCGCCAAACAATTGCTGCGGGAATCTGTTCCGCTGCTCGAAGTTTCTGATTCTGTGGGCTTGAGCAGCGGTTCGCGCCTGTATGATCATTTCGTGCAACTGGAGGCGGTCACGCCCGGTGAATACAAAACGGGAGGCATGGGCTTGACCATCGAATATGCCGTGCATGGCACGCCATTTGGAAACGTATTTATCGCCATCACGCCAAAGGGAGTCTGCAAACTTGCTTTTCTGCGGAACGATGAGACCGAAGAACACCTGGCTGATCTATGTAAAACGTGGCCATCTGCAGAGATACATGCAAACCATCAAAGTACGCTTGAGGTAATCGATGCCATGTTCGGCAGAGAAATCAAATTGGACCGGCCGTTGTCATTGCATGTCTCCGGCACGAACTTCCAGGCCAGCGTATGGAAAGCCCTGCTATCGATACCGCCGGGAACAGTGGCGAGTTATTCTCAAGTGGCAGCTGCAATCGGCCACCCAAACGCCGCAAGAGCCGTGGGTCTGGCGGTCGGTGCAAACCCGGTTGCCCTCCTTATTCCTTGCCACCGTGTTATTCAACATAGCGGTAAAATCGGCGGATATCACTGGGGCGAAACACGGAAACATGCCATCCATGCGTGGGAGGCGGCGAGATATGATTAGCATTCGCCATTGGAAACAAAGTGTACAGACGTAGAATTTATTGCCGTATACAATGTTGAGAAAAGAAAACCAAAAGAGTCGGCATCGAATATCAATCACAAACTAAAATGGAATTTCCCGGGAGGATTCCAATACGATGAGGATATTGCTGCCCAAGCTCATGGCTTTGCTGGTGCTGTTGCTGATCGGCGGCGTTACAGGAGCGCGGGCGGCGACGCTGGCTATCTCCTGCGGTGCAGTCGGGGTGGAGATGCGACTGTGCCGGCAGGGCGTCGAAGCCTGGGCAAAGCAGACCGGCAACCAGGTCAAGGTCGTCGCAACGCCGAACTCCTCCACCGAGCGTTTCGCGCTGTACCAGCAGATCCTTGCTTCGCATTCGTCCGACATCGACATCCTGCAGATCGACGTGGTCTGGCCCGGCACGCTGGCGCCGCATCTGGTGGACCTGTCGCAGTACATCGGCAAGGATGAAACAAAACAGTATTTTCCCTCGCTGATCGCCAATGACACTGTCAATGGAAAATTGGTGGCATTGCCATGGTTCACCAACGCCGGCGTGATGTACTACCGCAAGGACCTGCTGAAAAAATACCACGCGCAGCCGCCGACCACCTGGCAGCAACTGACGGACACCGCGCGCCGCATCCAGGACGCCGAACGCAAGGCCGGCAACCCGCGCATGTACGGTTTCGTGTTTCAGGCCAAGGGCTACGAGGGCCTCACCTGCGATGCGCTGGAATGGATCGACAGCTTCGGCGGCGGCACGCTGATTGATGCCGACGGCAAGGTGACGGTCGACAATCCGCGCGCCGTGGCTGCGCTGAAAATGGCCAGGAGCTGGGTCGGCGACATCGCGCCGCGCGGCGTGCTGAACTACGACGAGGAAGAAAGCCGCGGCGTGTTCCAGTCCGGCAACGCCGTGTTCATGCGCAACTGGCCCTATGCCTGGGCGCTGGGCAATGCCAAGGACAGTCCCATCCGCGGCAAGATCGGCGTTATTGCAGTTCCCGCCGGTGGAGAGGATGGCCATCAGACCGGCGTGCTCGGCGGCTGGCAACTCGCGGTATCGCGCTATTCGCAGCATCCCGAACTCGCCGCCGACCTGGTGCGCTACCTGACCAGCTACGCCGAAGAGAAGCGCCGCGCCATCGCAGGCTCCTACAACCCGGCGATCCCGGCGCTGTATCGCGACCCGCAGGTGCTCGCCGCGGTGCCGTTCTTCGGCACGCTCTACACGACCTTCGAGCATGCGGTGGCGCGGCCTTCGCGCATCGCGGGCAGCAAGTATGCGCGCGTCAGCGCCGAGTTCTATTACGCGGTGCATGACGTGCTGAGCGGCAAGATTGCGGCGGCGCCCGCACTGGCGACGCTCCAGAAAAAGCTGACGCGGCTCGCGCGCGGGGGGCAATGGTGAACGGCATGCGCACTTCCAAACTGACCCGCCAGCGCGTGCGCTCGGCCTGGCTGTTCCTTGCGCCGGTGCTGATCGTGCTGGCACTGGTCGCCGGCTGGCCGCTGCTCAAGACGATTGCATATAGTTTTACCGACGCCAGCCTGATCGATCCCGCATCCGCCAAATTTATCGGCCTCGACAATTTCAGCTATCTGCTGCTCGACGCGCACTGGTGGTCGGCGGTGTGGAATACCACGGTGTTCGCCATCGTCTCGGTGACGCTCGAAACCGTGCTGGGCATGGTGATCGCGCTGGCGCTGAACGCGCAGTTTCCGGGCCGCGGCGGATTGCGCGCGGCGATCCTGATTCCGTGGGCGATCCCCACCGTGGTGTCGGCGCAGATGTGGAGCTGGATGTTCAACGACGTGTTTGGCGTCATCAACCACATGCTGCTCTCGCTAGGCCTGATCGCGCACCCGGTTGCTTGGCTGGCCTCGCCCGACACCGCGCTGCTCTCCATCATCCTGGTCGACGTGTGGAAGACCACGCCGTTCATGGCACTGCTGTTGTTGGCCGGGCTGCAGATGCTGCCGCAGGAATGCTACGAATCCGCGCGCGTCGACGGCGTGCATCCGCTCAAGGTGTTCTTCCGCATCACGCTGCCGCTGCTCAAGCCTGCGCTGACGGTCGCGATCATCTTCCGCCTGCTCGACGCGTTGCGCATGTTCGACCTGGTCTACGTGATGAGCGGCAACAGCCGCGACACCATGTCGATGTCGGTGTATGCGCGCCAGCAGCTCATCGACTTCGGCGACCTCGGCTTCGGCTCGGCGGCGGCCACGATGATCTTCGCGATCATCGCGCTGTTCACCGCCGTATACCTCACGGTCGCGCGCGTGGGAAGGGAGTAATGATGCCGCGCAAACTGAAACGGCTGATAAGCCGAAGCGCGTTCTACCTGCTGCTGGCCGTCATCGGCTTCTACACCGTGTTCCCGTTCTACTGGGCCATCGTCTCGTCGCTGAAATCGGGTTCGGCGCTGTTCCAGGTCGAGTTCTGGCCGGCGCATCCGGCGTGGCACAACTACGTCGCGGTGTTCCGCGAACAGCCGTTCGGCCGCAACATCCTCAACTCGCTGTTCGTCGCGGTCTCCACCGTGGCGCTGTCTCTGTCACTGGCGCTGGCCGCCGCCTATGCGCTCGGTCGCGTGCAGTTCCGCGGTCGCAGGCTGCTGCTGTCCGTGATCCTCGGCGTATCGATGTTCCCGCAGATCGCGGTGCTGTCCGGCATGTTCGAGCTGATCAGTGGACTCGGCTTGTACAACAACCTGCTCGCGCTGTCGTTCTCCTACCTGATCTTCACCCTGCCGTTCACGGTCTGGGTGCTGACCACCTTCATGCGCGAGCTGCCGCAGGAACTGGAAGAGGCCGCTATCGTCGACGGCGCCACACCGTTCACCATCGTCACGCGCGTGTTCATGCCGCTGATGGGCCCGGCGCTGGTCACCACCGGCCTGCTGGCATTCATCGCCGCCTGGAACGAATTCCTGTTTGCGCTGACCTTCACGCTGACGAGCGACATGCGCACCGTGCCGGTGGCGATCGCGCTGATCTCGGGCGCCAGTTCGTACGAACTGCCCTGGGGCAACATCATGGCCGCGTCGGTCATCGTCACCGTACCGCTGATAGCTCTGGTGCTGGTGTTCCAGCGGCGCATCATCTCCGGACTCACCGCGGGCGCGATCAAGGGCTGACATATGAATAAGAGGAGACCGTAACCCATGGCTGGAATTTCGATGCACGCTGTCGGCAAAACCTTCGGCAAGACCGAAGCCGTCAGCAACGTCGCGCTCGACATCCGCGATGGCGAATTCGCCGTGTTCGTCGGGCCTTCCGGCTGCGGCAAATCCACGCTGCTGCGCTTGATTGCCGGGCTGGAGGATGTCAGCAGCGGCAGCATTGCATTCGATGGCCAGGACGTAACCGAACTCGCGCCGGCCGAGCGCGGTGTCGCCATGGTGTTCCAGTCCTATGCGCTGTATCCGCACATGAACGTCTACGATAACATGGCGTTCGGCCTCAAGCTCGCAAAGACCGACAGGCAGAGCATCGACGAGCGCGTGCGCGAAACCGCGCGCATCCTGCAGATCGAGCACCTGCTCGCGCGCAAGCCGCGCGAACTTTCCGGCGGGCAGCGCCAGCGCGTGGCGATCGGCCGCGCCATCGTGCGCCAGCCGCGCGTGTTCCTGTTCGACGAGCCGCTGTCCAATCTCGATGCTGCGCTGCGCGTGCAGATGCGCATCGAACTCAAGCGCCTGCATCGCGAGCTCGGCACCACCATGATCTACGTCACCCACGACCAGGTGGAAGCGATGACGCTGGCCGACCGCATCGTCGTGCTCAACGAAGGCAGGGTCGAACAGATCGGCGCGCCGCTGGAGCTGTATCACCATCCGCGCAACCTGTTCGTCGCCGGATTCATCGGCTCGCCGAAGATGAACTTCCTGCCCGCCACCGCCACCGCCTGCAATGCGAACCAAGTCACACTCGACCTTGGCACCGGTCGGCCCGTCATCGCATCCGTCGCCGACACGGCTGGTATTCATCCGGGTGCGAAGGTCACGCTCGGGCTCCGGCCCGAACACCTGACGGATACTTCAGCAGAAGGGCAGCTCGAAGGCGAAGTCATCGCGCTCGAACACCTGGGCTCGGAAACCTATGCTTACCTTACGTGCGGAAACAATGAACCCTTGGTGATCAAGTCCTCTGCCGACACCGCGATCAAGGTAGGGCTGCGGGTGTCGGTCGCAGTGCCGCCGCACGCGTGCTACCTGTTCGACGAAAGTGGAACTGCGTTGCCGCGGCGGAATTGAACGTGGTTGTTGCTGACTTCTGTGAATGTCTCTTAATCGGCCAAACCGGACGCTGGCGATCTTATGAAAAGGTTGTCGGTGCAGCCTGCCGGGATGTCCGCTTTCAACTTTTT
>CAZCKZ010000012.1:0-15251 GCA_964499395.1 uncultured Gallionella sp.
CATCCAGGTTGCTGGTCGGCACCGGCAAATACAAGGATTTCACCGAAACCAAAGCAGCGGTGGAAGCCAGCGGTGCCGAGATCATCACCATCGCTATCCGGCGCAGCAACATAGGCCAGAATCCCGGCGAACCCAGCCTGCTGGAAATCCTGCCGCCGTCGAAATACACGCTGCTGCCCAACACTGCCGGTTGCTACTCCGCCGAAGATGCAGTGCGCACCCTGCGTCTGGCGCGCGAACTACTCGATGGCCACAGCCTGGTCAAACTCGAAGTGCTGGGTGACCCGCAATCACTTTATCCCAACGTGATCGAAACCCTCGCGGCGGCAAAAACGCTGGTGGCGGAAGGTTTTCAGGTGATGGTGTACACCTCGGATGATCCGATCATCGCGAAACAACTGGAAGACATCGGCTGCGTCGCGATCATGCCGCTGGCCTCGCTGATCGGTTCCGGCATGGGCATCCTCAACCCGTGGAATCTGCAACTCATCATGGAACGCGTGCAGGTTCCGGTGATCGTGGATGCGGGTGTCGGCACCGCATCGGATGCCGCGATCGCGATGGAACTGGGCTGCGACGGGGTACTGATGAATACCGCGATCGCCGGCGCGCAGAAACCGGTGCTGATGGCGTCCGCGATGAAGCAGGCTGTGGAAGCCGGTCGGTCCGCCTATCTGGCCGGGCGCATGCCGAAAAAACTGTACAGCGCCAGCCCGAGTTCGCCGACGGCGGGAATCATCAGTTCGACGCGCCCTTAATACAACCGCTCCCACCCTGCCCGGCCCCTCCACTCGTGGGAGAGGGTCGTTAAATCAACACCATGACCGACACCACCGACCTCAGCAAACGCCACATCCGCAGTTATGTGTTGAGGCAAGGCCGCGTCTCGCCCGCGCAACAGCGCGCCTGTGAAACGCTGATGCCGCGCTTCGGCATCGCTTATGCCGCGCAGGCACTCGACCTGGAACAGGCCTTCGGCCGCGCCGCGCCCAAAATACTGGAGATCGGCTTTGGCATGGGCGACAGCACTGCGGCCATAGCGCTATCGCATCCGGAAAACGATTATCTGGCGCTGGAAGTGCACACCCCCGGGGTGGGCAATCTGCTCAAGCTGATCGACGCGCAACAGATATCCAACATCCGCATCATGCAGCACGACGCAGTGGAAGTGCTGCGCGACATGATCGCAGCGAACACGCTGGACGGCGTGCATATTTTTTTTCCCGACCCGTGGCACAAGGCGCGCCACAACAAGCGCCGCCTTATCCAGATGCCGTTCATTGCACAGTTGGCGCAGAAACTCAAGCCAGGCGGCTATATTCATGTCGCGACAGACTGGCAGGATTACGCCGAACAGGTGCTGGCGGTATTAAGCGCGGAACCGTTGCTGGAAAATACCGCAGCGGGTTACGCACCGCGCCCGAACTATCGTCCGCTCACCAAGTTCGAGCAGCGCGGGATCCGCCTGGGGCATGGGGTGTGGGATATGGTGTTTCGGCGCAGGAAATGACCGCAGATGCGATGGCGTGATTCAAACGCCATCGAATTCCAGATTGGGCGTGCGATTCAGCAGTATGGCAACCATTTCTGCGGGGGGAACCTGCTCGTAGAGGATGCGATAGACAGCTTCACAGATCGGCATTGCGATACCCAGGCGCTGGGCAAGATGATGCACTTCTCGCACCGTGTAAACGCCCTCGGCAACATGCCCGAGTCTGCGCAATATTTCCTCCAAATCGTGCTGTTGCACCAGCAACATACCGACCTGGCGATTACGCGACAAATCGCCGGTGCAGGTGAGAATCAAATCGCCCACGCCGGAAAGACCGCTCAATGTCTCCGAACGCCCGCCGAGTTTCAAACCGAGCCGTGTGATTTCGGCCAGACCGCGAGTCAGCAGTGCGGCGCGCGCGTTGAGGCCGAGCCCCAACCCATCGCAAATGCCGGCTGCGATCGCCATCACATTTTTCACCGCCCCGCCGACTTCAACCCCCACCATGTCATTGCTTGCATAGACACGCAAGTATGCGTGATGAAGCGCATGCGCGGTACTGCGCGCAAATTCCTCGTCAGCAGAGGCTAGCGTCAACGCGGTTGGAAAGCCACGCGCAACTTCCTGTGCGAAACTGGGTCCGGACAATACGCCGTATTTGAATCCTTCAGGCAACACTTCGGCAACAACCTGATGCGGTAACTTTGCAGTTTCCGCCTCAAATCCCTTGCACAACCAGATTACGTTGAAATGCCGCCGCAATTGCACCAGCTGATGCAAAGCCTGGCGCAATGCGGCTGTGGGTACCGCGATGATCACCAACTGTGCAGACGCCAATGCGGCGGAAAAATCCGCGCTCAATTCGATTTCGGCGGGCAGCAAAATACCGGGAAGGTAATGCTGGTTACAACGCGTAACTTGCATCGCCGCGATTTGATTCGCATTGCGTGCCCACAGCGTGACGCGATGATTGGCCGACAGGCTGATGGCAAGCGCGGTTCCCCATGCTCCCGCGCCGATGATGGTTATATTCATTTAATCAGGAGACAGAAGATGGACGACAAAGGCGCGATCGCTGATGCACAATGGCTTTTTATCGACGTGGCACACAATAGAACGCTGCTTCCACGTACTTGGTTAGCTGTCATCCGATCATCCTCCCCATACTTCGGCACTGCGAACATATCCCATATTCCCGTCCTGATGGCGCACTCTGATCCAGCCGGTGCCGGTTGATTCAATAAATTCCAGGGCAACTTGCTGGCGCACTTGAAACAATCGCGGCGAGCCAAGATTGGGAGCCGCATGAACATCCACCAGCGGCAACAGCGCAAACACATAGCGCTTGTTGCTCAAAGCATGCTTTTCCACCCAATACAATCTGCCGGAACGGTCACGCACCTTGACCCAGCTTTCCAGCGTGACAACCTGCTCGAAAGGCATGTAGCGATTTACCACGAACAGCTTTTTTGCATTGACGGAGGGAGCGGCATAAAGTATTGCGCTGCTCTCGCTGACTGACACATACTCCACCGCCTGGGCTGTACCGGCACCAAACACCAGCGCAACAAGAACAACCAAACGGGAAGAACAGGGAAATTTCATCAGTGAGTGGTGGCTGGTGCGGCTTCCTGTGACAGCTGCTGCTTCTGCTGCTGGTAGATCGCATCGAAATTTACCGGGTTAAGCAGCACCGGCGAGAATCCGCCGCGCACCACCACACCAGAGACAGCCTCGCGCAAATAGGGAAACAAAATGTTCGGGCACATCACCGCCAGAATCGGTTCCAGTTCGTCGGTCGGCACATTGCGTATCTGGAAAATTCCCGCCTGCTCGACTTCGACCAGGAACATGATCTTTTCGCCGATCTTGGCTGTGACCGTGGCCTTTACCAGCACCTCGAACAACCCTTCCTCAATAGAGCCGGCCTGGGTATGCAACTGAATATCGACCTGGGGATTCTCCCGCGATAAAAAAATTTTCGGTGCATGGGGGATTTCCAGCGAGAGATCCTTGACATAGATTTTTTCCAGGTTGAATATCGGCTGGTTCTTTTCTGCGTCTGCTTCGGTCATGTTAGTTTCCTTAAGAGATATTAATGCGGATTGCGGGTATCAGGACTTCGCCAGTAGTGCGTCCAGTCCACCTGCGCGGTCAAGCGACGCCAGGTCATCATAGCCACCCACATATACGCCGTTGATATAGATTTGCGGCACGGTGCGCCGCCCGGTTTTTTCCATCATCTCGATGCGCAGTTCGGGATGCAGGTCAACGCGAACCTTCTCGATCTTCTGCACGCCTTTGCGCGTCAACAACCGCTCGGCACGATCGCAATAGGGACACACGGCGGTGCTATACATCAATACTGTTCCCATGGCTATTTTTCCAGCGGCAATTGGCTTTTTTGCCATGCCAGAACACCGCCTGCCAAATTGTAGGCTTGGGCAAATCCCTGTTTGGCCAATAAAAAGCAGGCTGTACCGGAACGGTTACCGCTTTTGCACACCACCACGATGGGTTTATCCTTGTACTTTTCCAGCTCGCCCATGCGCTCCTTGAGCTTGCCCAATGGAATGAATTTTGAGTTCAGCACATGTCCCGCATCGTATTCGCTCCGCTCGCGAACATCCAGGACGATTGCATCCTTGTGGTTGATGAGTTGCAACGCAGCTGTAGTATCCACTTCCTTGATTCCGCGAAAGCGGTTGCCGAACAATGACCACAGCAGCATGATGCCGCTAATGAATGCGATCGAAATGGGAAGGATATTACTGATGACGAACTGCACGGGCATGCTCCTTTTCTTTTTGAACCGTGAATTTTAACAGAGCCGAAAAATGGGCGGGGTCTTTCTCCGCCATACTCCCCAGAAATTGTTGTGCATCCCCATCCCCTGGATATGACCAGATGGCCTGCTCCATCAATTGCTCAGCCTGCGCCAGCTGGCCGTCCTGGGCCAGAAAAAACGCTTGCCGGTAAACCACCGGGGCAATCGGCAGAAAATGCATCACATTGGCGCCCAGCGCGATTTTCTGCTTGATGCGGTCGGCATCCAGCTTGGCATATGAAAACATGTACATTTCGGCATAGGGCGACAACAACGGCTGGTTATACGCCGCAATCAGCCCGGAGCGGATAAGCGGATATGTTGCCTCGACATTGCTTGAAACCGAACGTAACGCCAGGGTATTTTTCAGTTGCTGATAACCGCTGCGCAGCTGTAACAGCATCAGCAAGCCCAACAGCACGATGGTCAACAGGGATACGCGCCCGATATTGCGCAATTCCAGGCGGTAGCGCGTTTCATCAAATGCGCCCAGCAGAATCGCCGCGACTGCCACGAAGTAGGCGTACCACAACGGATACTCGAGCAGGCTGTGTATGGCCAGCACACCCAACATGGAATAGCCCCACCAATGAGCCCCGCTCGGTGTGACCCGTCTTAAGCCATACAACCAGATCCCCAGCGGAACCAGCAACGCCAGCAAACCCGGAATGCCGGCAACTGCAGCCAGTTGAAAAACCAGGTTATGCGCGTTGTTGTAAAGTCCTGAAATATTGTTCGCCTGAAGCAGCGGCAACAGCTGGAAGTGGTGCCATGCGAATTGTCCGAAGCCGATTCCAATCCATGGGGATTGTGCAAACATCAGCCACGCCTCGTGCCATAAATACAGGCGTATGCTGCCGCCGGTATCGCCGGCGCCGTTATAGGTCAGCAGGCGCTGCACGGTATTCGTGCCGTGACCGCCTCCCGCCATGAAGTGCATTTGCACCAGCAGGTTCATCAGGACGAACCCGACGACCAGCAGCAAACTGTAGCGCAACAGCGGTTTCATTGCCGCCTCGCGCCGCGCCATCCACCACGCCATGAAGATCATCAGCGCCAAATACAACCACGAACTGCGCGAACCGCTCAGCGTCATCGCAAACAGCAACGGAAGGGCCAACAGAATCGCATAACCCGGTTTGATCGAGCGCTGCTGAAACAGCAATCCCAGCGAGATCATGCCCAGCGCGATGTAATCCGCATAGTGATTGGGCTGGGCAATATTCCCGTATATGCCTCCGGAAAGATCCCGCGCAATGACCGGATCCAGAAAGGTATGCCACTGGAAATGCTGCAATACACCGATAAAGGCATTGAGTTCCGCGCCGATCAGCAGAAATATTGCCAGCACCTGCGCCAGCCTTGCCAGTCCGAAGCAATCTCGCAAACGGGCACCCAGCACCATCAGCAAGGCTGCAAACAGAAAATACAGGGCATACAGCAATGCCTGGTTGAAATAGGCGATCTTGCCCAACACCAATTGCAGCAACAGCACCCCGATCAGCGCGGCAGGGAGCTGCGCGATGCGGGGAATCTCGGGACGTTGCCAGAATTCGCGGGCAATGAGCAGGGTAAGTGCGAGCACGCCCAACATGGCACTCCACCATTCCTGATCAAACGAAGTCAGCGGGTTTTCATGGCGATAGTGCAGAAAGGGGAAAGCCCACATCAGCCCGACCAAGGTCAGGCTGATGTGGGCCCAACCAATACCTGACCGCCGGACAGACCAAAGCGATTTGTTCAGCACGAACCGCTTTTTACACCGAACTTGGCGAGAATACTGTTAAGCGGGCATATCCTGGTGAAGCCGCTCTGGAACAGATTCAGTCCCACGAACGTGGTGAAAAGTAAAAAATATTTGCTCACAAATACCGGGCTGGCTTCCACGCCCAGCGACAGCGACAACAAAATGAAAAATCCTGCGACGATACGAACAATGCGTTCTGAATTCATTATTTGAAACTCCTGTTTTGAAAGAATCGGATTTTACTGGAATTTTTTATACAAGGTGGCGCAATACAACACCGGAATCACCACCCGTGTCAGTATGGTGGAGACCAGAATACAGAATATCAATGAAATAGCCAAACCATTGAAAATGGGATTCTCCAGTATGAACAACGCGCCCAGCATGGCAGGCAGGACGGTCAAGATGATCGGTTTGGCACGGGCACTCGCCGCCGCGTCCAGCAGCAACAGACTAAAGGCCAATGCTTTATTCATTGCGTCTACCCCTCAATGAATCGGATTCATAAGTATATGATGATACATAAGAAAAAGGAGCTTCTGACTTAAATTCATCCCTGCGGTTTAGGGATTTCTCAGACACCGCTTGCGGTTGAAAAATCCGGACATCTGGCCGATTTTGACCCGGGAACCCCTGTAAATAATTTTTTGGGACAGATTCAGATCGCGCGGATTGCCGCGCAACACTCATTCACCAGCGCCGGACCGCGATAGATCAAACCGCTGTATAACTGCACCAGCGATGCGCCAGCCCCGATCTTTTCTGCGGCATCCGCACCGTTCAGGACGCCCCCCACCCCGATAATGGGCACGGCGCCCTGCAGTTCGGCAGCAAGCTGGCGGATTACGGCAGTGGATTTGTCGCGCACCGGCGCGCCGCTCAAACCGCCGGTTTCTGTGCCATGCGGCAGGTTTTCCACGCCCTCGCGCGACAGCGTGGTATTGGTGGCGATCACGCCGTCAATGTGATGTTGCACCAGCAGCCGGGCGATTTGCGCGACTTGCCCAGCTTCCATGTCCGGCGCGATCTTCAGCACGATGGGTACATATTTGCCGTGTTTGTCGGCAAGCATCTGTTGCTCGGTTTTGAGCTGAGTCAGCAAATCATTCAACGCATCTTCCCCCTGCAGCTGCCGCAGATTTTTGGTGTTGGGGGATGAAATGTTTATTGTTACGTAGCTGGTGTGCGCATACACCTTGCGCAGGCAAATCAGATAGTCGTCGGCTGCCTTCTCAATCGGGGTGTTGGCGTTCTTCCCGATGTTGATGCCGAGTATGCCGCGATAATCGGCACGCCGGACGTTCTCGATCAGTTTATCCACCCCGTCGTTATTGAAACCCATGCGATTGATGAGGGCGCTGGCTTGCGGCAGGCGGAACAGGCGCGGTTTGGGGTTGCCGGGCTGGGGCAGCGGGGTGACCGTGCCGATTTCGATGAAACCAAAGCCGAGCGCTGCCAGCCCGCCTATGCAGTCGCCGTTTTTGTCGAGTCCGGCAGCAAGGCCGACCGGATTTGGAAAAACCAGCCCCATCACCGTGCGCGGATCCGCAACAGGACGCCGCGCAATGAATCCGCCCAAGCCCAATGAATGCAAGACATTCAGGCCGCCAAGCGTAATATGGTGCGCAGTTTCCGGGTCGAGATGGAACAGCGCGGAACGCAACAAGGAATACATGACTAGCTTTCCTTGACGGGTGTGCCGATTATTTTCATGCGGGGTCCCCATTGCAACTCGATACGCTTTGTGCACTCTGTGCCGAGTCTCCCGGTGCACCGGGAGAACTCGGTGCAGAATTTTCGAGTGTGCGCCATACGCCGTCCACCAAGCCTTGCGCGGGCTGGTATTGCGTTTTGTAAGCCATTTTGGGGCTATTTTCGATCCAGTAGCCCAGATAGATGAAATCCAGATCGAGTTTCCGGCACAATTCAATTTGCCATAACACGTTGTAAATTCCAAAACAGGCACGGGGCAGATCCGGCTCGTAAAAGGTATATACCGAGGACAAACCGTCGCTGAGCAAGTCGATCACACTGACCATGCGCAGCACATCCCGATCGCGGAATTCCACCAGCAGCGAATCGACATGGCTTAACAGCAGGAAGTTTTGATACGACTCGCGGTCATCCTTGTCCATGCCGCCGTCTTTGTGTCGTGCATGCTGATAGCGTTGATAGAGGTCGTAATATTCGGCCTTATCCCGCAGTGGATGAAGCGTCGCTTCGAGATGAGCGTGTTGCTTCCAGGCACGCCGCTGTGAACGATTTGCGGTGAATCGCTTTGCCATGATGCGCAGCGGCACGCAGGCATGGCAATTATCGCAATACGGCCGATAGGTGTAGGACCCGCTGCGGCGGAAGCCGCGCTGCACCAGTTCCGAATATACCGGCGTGCTGATCAGCAAAGCAGGCGTGGCAACCTGCGAACGCGCCTGCAGATCGGGCAGGTAGCTGCACGGATAGGGCGCGGTCAGATAATAATGCAGCGCGGAAAGCGGAATGTCGTTCAGCAGGCTCATGTAAAAAGATCTCGGTCAAATTGCCAGGCTTTCGGGTGCCCGGGAGAAAGTTTTTCGTCTGTCGGCGCACAGTGTATCAATTCTTTCAGTCTTGCAATAAATTCACTGCGCGGTATTTCCCTGGCGCCGAGGGACGCAAGATGGGGCGTGTTCATCTGGCAATCGATCATGCCGAATTGCCAGCGTTCAAGTTGTCTGGCGAGATGCGCCAGCGCGATCTTGGAGGCGTTGCTGACCAGACTGAACATCGATTCGCCGTAGAACATTCTTCCGATGCTGATACCGTACAAACCGCCCACCAACCTCCCGTTCATCCATGTTTCCACCGAATGTGCATACCCAGACTGATGCAGTTCGCAATACGCCGCAATCATGTCTTCGCCTATCCAGGTGCCGGACTGTGCTGCACGCGGAGCCGCGCAGCCGCGCATCACCTGTTCGAAGACAGTATCGCAGCGCACTTCATGGCCGCTGTTGCGCAACGTTTTGGCGAACGAGCGCGAGATTCTGAACTCGGCCGGAATCAGCACCATGCGCGGATCCGGGCTCCACCACAGTATCGGTTCGCCGGGATTGAACCACGGGAATATCCCATTGCGGTAGGCTGCCAACAGACGCGCCGCACTTAGATCTCCACCCGCGGCCAGCAAACCATTGGGCACACTCAGAGCGCGTTCGACCGGCGGAAAAGGTGCGTCATTGGCAAGCCATGGAATCAAGATATGCCCTTTAGCATCTGGTCATTGGATGTAAATTGTGGTTATATTGCCATGCGCAATGGAATTTGGTTTAAGGGGCGGCAAATGTTATCGGCGATATTTGGGAAAAAATCTGATCATCCCTTGGCGGATGTCAAGTCCGTGCAGGGATTACTGGAAAACCTGCCCAGGAATGACGCGTACAAATCGCTGATGGAATTGACCGACCTGGTAGAGTCGGCGATGGAACAGGACGACTTCAAGCTTGACCACCAGTTTGCCGTGCTGCGCATGATAGACGAAGCCGCCCAGCCCTACGCACGAAAATTGTCGCGCGAGTATTTTACACCGTTCGAGATAAACAAATTCCAGGAAAATCGTCTCTGGTCGATTTTGGGCAATTATTACCGCCAATCCGCCAACGCCTATTACGGGGTTTTCAATCGTTTTTGCAACGCTGACAAGGGCAGCAGCACCATCAGGATACACATACCTTTGCTGACCGCGCGGGCGGTGTATACCCTGATTTGCAGGCTGAAATTTATCAGCGCCCGTTATGAACAAATCGACAACGATATCTGGGCAAACCTGGCGCTGCTGTATAAACATGCCGAACAGCTTCAATATCTCGATACATCGGTCAAACTGTATCCCGGGATGCTCGGTAACACGTCGGTCAAATGCGAGGTGGGAAGCCTGATGGTATGGTACGACAGCGGGCTGAGCGCATTGAATCCCCTGTATATACATCTGGCCGAGCGCATCGTGGCAAAATATTGCCCGGCCATAGACATACGCACTGAATTGGACGGGGCTGCCAGGCTTTGCTTCAATTTGAATAGCCCGGCCGAACCCACCCGGATCAACATGGATGCCACCACACATCCGGCCCTGCGCTTCATCTCTATGTCAACCCTGCAAGCCAGGCTGGAAGACCTGATGAAGGTTCTGAAAAAGAATATCGTTCCGGATGATCTTTCACTGGGCGGAAGCTATGAAGCCGAAGTCGTCAGGAATGCGGTGCAGCATCTGCTGACTTATCTGATTGCCCCTCCGGTGAGACGCAATGCGCGGCGCATGGCAAACGTCACCCTGAATGTGGTGAACGGTTTTGACAATGTGGTGGGACACACAAACCCGCTTCAGTACAACGAAAGTGTTCCAGCGTGCTGGGTGACCGAGGAGATCAGTGTCGGCGGTTTCAGCAGCGCCCTGCCCTCCGGAAGCGATGGGATAGGCATCGGAAGTCTGCTTGGGATACAGCCGGAGGGGATGTCGCATTGGGGAGTGGCGGTGGTACGGCGGCTATTGCGCGATGATGCGAACCAGATGCACGCGGGCGCGGAAATTCTGGCCAACCATGTTGCCTGCGTGTACCTGAACCAGAACGGCAGCGAACCCGATGGCGACCAACCGGCGCTCTGGCTTTATCCCAAACAGGGTGAGCAATCCGGTGGAACACAGTTATTGCTGATGAAGGCCGACACATTTTCTGCCAGCCAAAGCCTGAAGGTTGAACTGAACGAAAAAAGGTATTTGCTGATCCCCACCGGTTTGAATGAAAAAGGCCTTGATTATGATTTGGCAAAATTCAAGGTTATCGAACAGGAAGCCGACGCTGAAGCAGTCAACTGATCCGTCCACGGACCGGCAAACGGCTTGTGATTGTTTCTAGCTGATTTGATGAGTCAGCCAAACCCCGATATCACCCAGTTCTTCCCCGCACACCGAATGTTGCATGGCGTATTCATGCCATTCCACCGTATAGCCTAAACCCAGCAACGCATCTCTTGATGCCTTTCCCAAGGCATAGGGTATGACCGGGTCGCTGCGTCCGTGCGCCATAAATATGGGTGTATCCATGGTTGCCGGCAGCGCCTCGCCGGCCGCACTTTCCCCCAGCGGCAAGTAAGCTGACAATGCCAGCACGCCCCCCAACGGAACGGATTGACGCAGAGCGGTATGCAGCGCTACGGCGCCGCCCTGGGAAAAGCCCGCCAGGAAAATGTTGCACGGCGCGATGTTGCGCTGCACTTCCTGGGCGATGAGTGCCTCTATCAGGGATTGCGAGGCGCGTATTCCTGCCGCGTCCTGTTGCGCGGCCATACTTGGGCTGGCGATGTCATACCAGGCTCGCATCACCATTCCGCCATTGATGGTTACCGGCCGCATTGGCGCATCGGGAAAAATATAACGCACCGCGACCGGCAGTTCCAGCTCGTCTGCGACGGGCACGAAATCCGAGCCATCCGCACCCAGGCCATGCAGCCAGATGATGCTGTGCCGGGGATTTTTTCCCGATTCGAGTGTGATGTGCGGAAGAATGGTGCCCATGCAGATCGTCATGCCGGTTCGGGAATGATCTCGCGCAACACCTGAAATATCTCGCGGTAATTCCTGGGGGGCTTTTGTGTCGCCATTTCCTTTTGCGCGTTGCGTATCAGCGTGCGCAGCCTTTGCGCATCGGCTTGCGGGTGGGCGGAAAGCAACTCGGTGAGCGCGTCATCGCTTTCCAGCAACCGGTCGCGCCAGCGTTCAAGCTGGTGCATGTAGGCGACATGATGCTGCGACTTCCCCTTCCACGCATCCAGTTTGGCGACTATCGGCGCTGGATCGACATCACGCATCAGTTTGCCGATGTACTGGATCTGACGGCGCTGCGCGCCGAACTTGTTAATGCTCTTCATCTCGCGCAGCGCGTCGCGCAGGTTTTCAGGGATATCGAGCTGCGCGAGCTGATCCTTCCCCAGCTCGGTCAACTCCCTGCCGAGGTCGCGCAACTCGTGCATCTGTTTCTTGATCCTGGTCTTGCTCGGCGGCAGCTCTTCCTCTTCATCAACCACCACGGGCTGATTGCGCAGGCCGCGCCCCCGTGTAGCGGGACTATCCGTCTTGCGCGCATGGGGCCGGATGACTTCCACGCCTCCGTCGTCGTCCCCGAGATGGATATGCAACGGTTCGTTTTCGCCGGGATCTTTGTTGTGTGAATTCATAACCGTTAATGTGTGCCTGGTCTTAATGTGCCTGTAGGATACTGCTATGATAGCGCCTTTCGCCAATAATCCGCTGTGCTTATGAATAACCAGGTTTCCTCCACCCCCCATTTTTCCCACCCGGCCGATCTGTTGCGCAACATCGCGCAGGACATGCTGGATTACGCCAAACAGCGGGGCGCTTCCGCCGCATCCGTGGACGTTTCAGAAGGATTCGGACAAGGCGTAACGGTGCGCCAGGGTGCAGTGGAAACCATCGAATACAACCGTGACAAGGGACTCGCTATCACCGTCTATATCGGGCAGCAGCGCGGCAATGCCAGCACCTCGGATTTCGCGCCTCGGGCGATGCGCGACACGGTCGATGCCGCCCTGTCGATCGCCCGCTATACCGCAAAAGATGACTGCTCGGGACTGCCCGATGCCGACATGCTGGCACACGACAGCCCGGACATGGACTTGTACCATCCGTGGGATTTGCCGGTCGACGCTGCGATCGCTTTGGCGCAACAGTGCGAGCAGGCTGCCCTGGATACGGATGCGCGCATCAGCAACTCGGAGGGCGCGACCGTCAACCTGCACGAGGCACAATTCGTTTCAGCCAACAGCCTGGGTTTCATCGGCGGCTTTCCAACCTCGCGCCACAGCCTCAGCTGCGCGGTGATCGCCGGACAGGATGACGCAATGGAACGCGATTACTGGTATGCCGTCGCGCGCGATGCCAAAGACTTGCCAGATGTGCGGCAGATCGGCCGGATCGCCGCCGAGCGCACGGTACGCCGGTTGAATGCACGCCAGCTCAAAACCATGCAAGTGCCGGTATTGTTCGAAGCGCCGATCGCATCCGGCTTGCTGGGCAGCTTTGTCAATGCGGTAAGCGGCGGCAGCCTGTATCGCAAGTCCTCATTTTTGCTCGATCAGCTCGATAAAACCATCTTCGCAACACACATCAACATCACCGATGTGCCGGACATCCCAAAGGGATTGGCTTCCAGCCCGTTCGATAATGAAGGCGTGCAAACACAACACCGCGTGATCGTGGAAAACGGCGTGTTGCGCGGCTATTTCCTCGGCAGCTATTCGGCACGCAAACTGGGCTTGCGTTCCACCGGCAATGCCGGCGGCAACCACAATTTGGTCTTGCAATCGGGGACGCTTGATTTCGCCGGTCTGTTGAATACCATGTCGCGCGGACTCCTTGTGACCGAATTATTGGGCCAGGGTATCAATACCGTGACTGGCGATTATTCGCGCGGCGCGGCAGGCTTCTGGGTCGAGAACGGGAAAATTCAATACCCGGTGCAGGAAATTACCATCGCCGGCAATTTGAAAGACATGTTCCGCAACATCGTCGCAGTAGGCAACGACGTGCTGGTGCAGGGCTCTCGACAATGCGGTTCGATTCTGGTTGAAGGCATGACCATCGCGGGGCGCTGAATCCGGTCAGACATTGCAGTTCGGGATAGCGCCGCCTGCACCAGACGGTGCAGGCGGATTTCCCCCTCATGTATTCACGCAGTTTCCGGTGTCGTGTTCAACACCGGCCCGGCCCCTGAAAGGCTCAATCACACAAGCAATGCAAACATAGAGCGTCATGAATCCAACTTATGAACCGCCACAAAATCGGCGATTTTCTGCAGCAATTCATCTTCCTGATAGGGTTTGCCCAGATAAGTGTTGACACCCAGCTGCATGGCATATTCGCGGTGCTTGTTGGCGGTGCGGGAAGTGATCATGATGATGGGAAGATTCTCCGTCTCGGAAACGCGACGCAATTCCCTGACCAGCGCAAAACCATCCATGCGCGGCATTTCGATGTCCAGTATCATCACATCCGGCGTGAATTCCTGGAGTTTCTCGAGTGCATCCACTCCGTCTGTCGCCGTTATCACCTGATAGCCGGCGCGACTCAGGATACGTGAGGTGATTTTGCGCACGGTAAGTGAGTCGTCCACCACCATGATCAGCGGCGCGGTATTGAGCGGTTTGTCGCCGGACGTTGTTTTCACCTTGCCCCCGCCGATACGCTGCGCAAATTGCACCGGATTCAAAATCAGCACCACCTTGCCATCACCCTGCACCGTCGCACCGGCTATCCCATGCAGACGCGCCAATTGCGGTCCGATATTTTTGACCATCGCCTCCTGGTTACCCAGCAATTCATCAACACTCAGCGCAATCCGTTGCGTGCCGCTGCGCAGCAGCAGCACCATATTGCGTAGCTGATTTTCCTGGATAGCTTCCATATCACCCAACAAGTGCGGCAAATAGTAAAGCGGGTATAGATTTTCCTGCCATTCGATTTGTCCCGCTTTGTGCAGTGCGTCCATTTCTAAAGGCTTCACCTGCCTGACTTGTTCGACCAGTGTGGATGGAATCGCATAAACCACGTCACCCGAACGCACCATCAGGACTTGTGTGACAGCCAGCGTAAGCGGCAAATAGATGAGAAATTGCGTACCCTCCCCGCGCTTCGAACTGACTTCGATACGCCCGCCCAGAGAAGCTATGTCACTGCCGTAAGGTCGCGTGAGCTCATCCGCGGCGCGCACCACATCCATGCCGATGCCGCGTCCAGCGGATTCTGTGATTTCTGCCGCTGTGGAAAGGCCCGGCGTGAATATCAGTTGCGCCAATTGATCATCACTGACCAATTCATCGTTTCGAAGTAAACCGCTGGCTATAGCCTTTTCGCGCAATTTTGCAAAATTCAGGCCGGCACCGTCATCGCTGAACTCGAACACCACTTCATTGCCTTCCTGGCGCAAATTCAACCGAATCTCCCCGATCGGAAGCTTGCCGCTTTTCGCACGCTGTTCGTCGCTTTCCAGGCCGTGCACGATGGAGTTGCGCAACAAATGTTCGAAAGGCGCGACCATTTTTTCCAGCACGCTGCGGTCCAGTTCCACGTTCGTTCCCTGCAATTCAAGGTTGGCGCGCTTGTTCAGTTCCTTGCCGGTTTGCCGCACGATGCGATA
>CAZCKZ010000013.1:0-15085 GCA_964499395.1 uncultured Gallionella sp.
CCGCATGGATACGCAAGAATCTGCCCTACGCCAAAATTTCCGGCGGCGTGTCCAACGTGTCGTTCTCTTTCCGCGGCAACGATGCAGTGCGCGAGGCGATCCATACGGTATTCCTGTATCACGCGATCAAGGCCGGTTTGACCATGGGCATCGTCAACGCCGGGCAGCTCGGCGTGTACGAGGAAATCCCGGCGGAACTGCGCGACGCGGTCGAGGACGTGGTGCTCAACCGCGATCCCGATGCGGGTGAAAAATTGGTCAGGCTGGCCGAAAGCGTCAAGGGCGGCGGCAAGGAGCAGGTCGAAGACCTGGCATGGCGCAAGGGCACCGTGCAGGAGCGCCTGACCCATGCGCTGGTGCGCGGCATCACGACGTATATCGTCGAGGACACCGAGGAAGCCCGTCTGCAGGCAAAGTTTCCGGTGGATGTGATCGAAGGTCCGCTGATGAACGGGATGAATGTGGTCGGCGACCTGTTCGGTGCGGGTAAGATGTTTTTGCCGCAGGTGGTCAAATCGGCGCGCGTGATGAAACAGGCAGTGGCGCATCTGGTGCCCCACATCGAGGCGGAAAAATTGCGCAGCGGCGACACCAGCACCAAGGGCAGGATCGTGATGGCGACAGTGAAAGGCGACGTGCACGATATCGGCAAGAACATCGTCACCGTGGTGCTGCAATGCAACAACTTCGAAGTGGTGAACATGGGGGTGATGGTGCCCTGCCAGCAGATCCTCGACACTGCCCGCGAGCACAATGCCGACATCATCGGGCTGTCCGGCCTGATCACGCCCTCGCTGGAGGAGATGGCGCATGTGGCAAAGGAGATGGAGCGGCAGGGCTTCAGGATACCGCTGCTGATCGGCGGCGCGACCACCTCGCGCATGCACACCGCGGTGAAGATTGAACCGAACTATCCGAGTGGCGCCACGATATACGTCAACGATGCGTCGCGAGCGGTCGGCGTATGCAGCAACTTGCTGTCCGATACGCTGAGCGGCGAATACATCTCGGGCATAAAAAGGGACTATGCTACTGCGCGCGAACAGCACGAAGGCAAGAAGGTCAAAGCGGTATTTGTCCCGCTGGCCGAAGCGCGTGCGCATGGCCTGAAGACGGACTGGAAATCCTGCACCCCGCCCAAACCGTGGCTGCCGGGCGTGCACAAATTCGAAGCCTATCCGCTGGACAGGATCGCCGAATACATCGACTGGTCGCCGTTCTTTCAGGCATGGGAACTGGCAGGGCGCTATCCGAAGATTTTGCAGGATGAAAAGGTGGGAGAGGAAGCGCGCAAGCTGTTTGCCGATGCGCAGGCCATGCTGAAGAAGATCATCAAGGAGAAATGGCTCACCGCGAACGCGGTGTTCGGCCTGTTTCCGGCGAATAGCGTGAATAGCGACGACATCGAAATCTACACCGACGAGTCGCGTAAAAAAGTCGCGATGACCTGGCACAATCTGCGCCAGCAAAACAGAAAGCCTGCGGACATCCCGAACTACTGCCTCGCGGATTTCATCGCACCCAGGGAAAGCGGCGTGGCGGATTACATCGGTGCCTTCGCGGTCACCGCCGGTATCGGCATCGACGCGCGGGTCGCAGAATTCGAGAAGCAGCATGATGACTACAGCGCGATTATGCTCAAGGCGCTGGCCGACCGTCTCGCCGAGGCTTTCGCCGAACTGCTGCATGCCCGCGTGCGCCGGGAATTCTGGGGCTATGCAGCGGACGAAGCCCTGGACAACGATGCGCTGATCGCGGAGAAATATCGCGGCATCCGCCCCGCGCCGGGCTATCCGGCCTGCCCCGAGCACTCGGAAAAAGGCCCGCTGTTCG
Organism: uncultured Gallionella sp.; assembly: GCA_964499395.1. Classification (GTDB taxonomy): domain Bacteria; phylum Pseudomonadota; class Gammaproteobacteria; order Burkholderiales; family Gallionellaceae; genus Gallionella. Next base: position 1,834 of record CAZCKZ010000013.1, read on the forward strand.
ATCTGTTGCAGGCGCCGCTGAACGCGGGCATTACGATCACCGAAAGCTTTGCCATGCTGCCCACCGCAGCGGTGAGCGGCTTCTACTTCTCGCATCCGCAAGCGAAGTATTTTGCCGTCGGCAAGATAGACAGGGATCAGGCAGCGGATTACGCAAAACGCAAGGAATGGCCGCTGGAAGTCGCAGAACGCTGGCTGGCACCGGTGCTGGGCTACTGAACCCATGAAAATCAGGCAATACCAGGTCGACGCTTTCGCAACCCGTATTTTCGAAGGAAATCCGGCCGCAGTCTGCCCGCTCGATGCGTGGCTCGATGACAGTCTGCTGCAGGCGATTGCGGCCGAAAACAATCTCTCCGAAACGGCCTTCTTCGTAAAATCGGAAAGTGGCTTCCAGTTGCGCTGGTTCACCCCTGTTGCCGAAGTCGATCTTTGCGGGCATGCAACGCTTGCATCCGCACATGTGCTCTTTGCAATTCTCGGCCACGCCGAGAACAGCATCGATTTTGAAACACGCAGCGGAATGCTGACCGTGAAGCGGCAAGGCAACCTGCTGGTCATGGATTTCCCGTCTACCCCGCCCAGGCCCTGTACTGCTCCGGCCACCCTGCTATCCGGGCTTGGAATACAGCCGTCCGAAATTCTGGCCGCGGAGGATTACCTTGCGGTTTACGACAGCGAAGAAGCGATCCTCGCCATCCAGCCGGACATCACGAAGCTTGCCACGCTGGACTTGCGCGGCGTGATCGTGACCGCGCCCGGCCGGAACATTGATTTTGTAAGCCGCTTTTTTGCCCCGAAATTCGGCATTCCCGAAGATCCGGTTACCGGGTCGGCGCATTGTTCACTGACGCCTTACTGGTCAGACAGGCTGGGCAAGCGGGTATTGAACGCCCGCCAGGTTTCAAGACGCGGCGGCGATATACAATGCGAACTCAAAGGTAATCGAGTTGCCCTTTCCGGACATGCTGTCACATTCATGGAAGCGGATATTTTTGTTTAATTTGACCGGAGGAACGCCCGAATGAAGAAACCCCCCATGCTTTTTTCGCTGGCGCTGTTACTGGCTGTCGGCATATTTTCAACCACCGCGTGCTCTAAACAGGCCGCACCAAAAACGGAGACTGGCAACATGACTGAACTGATCAAGACCGATGTAATACTGGGCAAGGGCGATCTGGCAACACCCGGCAAGAAGGTATCGGTGCATTACACCGGCTGGCTATACGATGCTGCGGCGCCCGATCATCACGGCAGGAAATTCGACAGTTCGCGCGACCGCAACGAGCCATTCGAATTCACCCTGGGCGCAGGTCAGGTCATCATGGGGTGGGACCAGGGGGTGGCCGGCATGCAGGTAGGCGGCCAGCGCACGCTGATCATTCCGCCGAACCTGGGGTATGGCGCGCGCGGTGCCGGCGGTGTCATTCCGCCGAACGCGACGCTGGTGTTTGATGTAGAGTTGCTGGGCGTTCATTAACAAAAATTTACAGCGCATTACGGCCAGTCATGGTATCTAGTGATGAACCCGGTCTCGCAACCGCTGCTGGTTGCCGTGCCGAAGCTGGATTACCTGTATGCGGCGCTGCCTGATGGGTGCGGTATATTTTATATTTTGCAATGCCTGCCAGGCATTACGCTTCAACCGATAGGAAAAATTTATGCAATGTCCATACTGCGCTTCAGAACTTGAACCAAATGCAACCGAATGCAAACAATGCGGTGCCACCATGGTTTTCAGACGGTCCACCGTGGGTGTTTTCGTGGGCTGGGCAGGCATGGTGGTCGGTATTATATGGGTCATGCTGTTTGTTCCGCTGACGTTTCTCCCTTTCCTTGGTTATCACATGGGAAGTTATCCCTGGATAACGCTTGTCGTTGGCGCCCTGGCAACGTTTGCATTGCTGCGGTATTCCAAATCGACCCTGCATGCCATGTGGGTACGCCAGGGAGAGTGAACAGCAATGTTCACGCGTAAAACCCCGGCGATACATATCCTGGGGATCTGCGGCACGTTTATGGGCGGCATCGCGGTGCTCGCCAGGCAAGCCGGATACCGGGTTACCGGCTGTGATGCCAATGTGTATCCGCCGATGAGCGGGCAACTGGAAGCGCAGGGCATCGAGTTGATCGAAGGCTATGGCGTGGAGCAGCTGGAGCTCAACCCGGATATGTTCGTGATCGGCAATGTGGTATCGCGCGGCAATCCGCTGATGGAAGAAATCCTCAATCGCAACCTGCCCTACATCTCCGGTCCGCAATGGCTGGCCGACACCCTGTTGCGGGACAAGTGGGTTTTGGGTGTTGCAGGCACGCACGGCAAGACCACCACCAGCGCGATGCTGGCCTGGATACTGGAATACGCGGGGCTGAACCCCGGTTTCCTGATCGGCGGCGTGCCGCAGAATTTCGGCGTCTCCGCACGGCTCGGTTCTCTGCCTGCCGCCGCAGGTGAAGTGGAATCGCCATTCTTCGTCATCGAGGCGGACGAATACGACACCGCATTTTTCGACAAGCGTTCCAAATTCGTGCATTACCATCCGCGAACCGCGATACTCAACAATCTCGAATTCGACCACGCCGACATCTTTGCCGATCTCGCCGCGATCGAAACACAGTTTCACCATCTGGTGCGCACCGTTCCCGGCAACGGACTGATCGTCAGCAATGGCCGTGCGTCCTCGCTGGATCGCGTGCTGCAACGCGGCTGCTGGACCCCGGTGGAACGTTTCGGTACGGATGATGGCTGGCAGATCGATGAAAACAGCATGGTGGCACTGAATGGCAAACATCTGGGCACGCTGAACTGGGACTTGCTCGGTGAGCACAATCGCCAGAACGCACTCGCCGCGCTCGCCGCCGCGCGCCATGCCGGCGTACCCGTCGCGCAGGGCCTGGCAGCGCTTGGCGAGTTCAGCAATGTGAAACGGCGCATGGAAGTTCGCGGTGTGGTCAATGGCATTACCGTTTACGACGACTTCGCCCATCATCCCACCGCGATAGATACCACTGTCGCCGGCCTGCGCCGCAAGGTCGGCGCCGCGCGAATACTGGCTGTGCTGGAACCGCGCTCCAACACGATGAAACTGGGCATGATGAAGGACGCGCTGCCCGGCAGTCTGAAAGATGCCGATCTGGTGTTCTGTTACGCCGGCGACCTGGGCTGGGATGCGCGCGGCGCGCTGTCCCCGCTGGACAGCAAGGCGATCGTTGAAGACCGGCTGGATGTGTTAATCGACAAGATCGTCACTGCCGCGCGGCCGGGCGACCACATCCTGGTGATGAGCAATGGCGGCTTTGGCGGGATACACGAAAAACTGCTGGAACGATTGCGCTGACTTTGCAGGAGCGGGCCATGCCCGCGAACCGGCACTATCGCAGGCCGCTTCGACGAGTTCAGGACAAGCATGGCCCGGTGCCAATTCCGCATCGGCTTCAGCAGATAGCAGATGGCCTGCTTTTAGTGCTCCTACACTTCTTGATTGTCCAGACCCAATTCCTGAATCTTGCGCGTCAGGGTGTTGCGTCCGATCCCGAGCAAGGTGGCCGCTTCGATGCGCCGCCCGTTGGTGTGATGCAGAGCCTGCAAAATCAGCGTGCGTTCAAATTGTGCGGCAAGGCTATCCATGATGCGCTCGTCGCCGCGTTGCAGGGCAAGTGCGGCTTGCTGTGCCAAAACCGCGCTCCAGTCGCTGCCGGTTATTTCGCTTGCCGCCGACCCGTCGCGCCACTCCGGTGGCAGGTCGGCGATCTCCACGATCTGCGATGGCGTCATCACGGTCAGCCAGTGGCAGAGATTTTCCAGCTGCCGCACGTTGCCGGGAAAATCCTGCAAACTCAGATGCTGCAATGTGGCATCGCTGAATTGTTTCTGATCGACCGCCAAATCGCGCGCACTCTTTTGCAGAAAGTATTTTGCCAGCAGAGGGATATCCTCGCGCCGCTCGCGCAGCGGCGGCAGGCGCAACCGTATCACGTTCAAGCGATGGAACAGATCCTCGCGGAACAAGCCCTGCTTGACGCGTTCATCAAGATTCTGGTGGGTGGCGGTAATGATGCGCACGCTGGCCTTGATCGGCTGATGTCCGCCAACACGATAAAAGTTTCCATCCGACAACACGCGCAGCAGGCGTGTTTGCAGATCGGCGGGCATATCGCCGATTTCATCCAGAAACAAGGTGCCGCCTTCTGCCTGCTCGAAGCGCCCGCGCCGGGTCGTTGCCGCGCCGGTAAACGCACCGCGCTCATGGCCGAACAGTTCCGACTCGAGCAGGTCCTTGGGGATTGCCGCGGTATTGATGGCGATGAACGGCTTGTCGGCGCGCGGGCTGTGGCGGTGCAAAGCTCTTGCAACCAGTTCTTTGCCGGTACCCGATTCGCCATTGATCAGCACGGTGGCGTGGGACTGGGACAATCTGCCAATGGCGCGAAAAACTTCCTGCATCGCGGGCGCCTGGCCGAGGATGTCGGCCGCCACATGAACGTCCTCGGTCTCGCCTGTTTTACGTTTGCTTTGTTCCAGCGCGCGCAGAATCAACTCAACTGCGTGGTTGATATCGAATGGTTTGGGCAGGTATTCAAATGCGCCGCCCTGAAAAGCCGAAACGGCGCTTTCCAGATCGGAATAGGCGGTCATGATGATTACCGGAATGAGCGGATGGCGCTGGTGCAGCATCTGCAGGAAATCCAGCCCCGAACTGCCGGGCATGCGAATATCGCTGACAACAACCTGTGGTACGTCGCTGCTCAACGCACGCAGCGCCTCGTCCGCCGAGGCAAAACTTTTGAACTCGATATCCTCGCGCGCCAGTGATTTTTCCAGCACCCAGCGTATCGAGCGGTCGTCGTCAATTATCCAAACAGGTTTCATATTTGTCGCCTAAATATTCAAGTGATGGGAAGCAATACGGTGAAGCGGGTGCGCCCTGGCTCGCTGTCGAATTCGATGATGCCGTGATGCTGGCTGACGAAGTCCTGCGCGATGGTCAATCCCAACCCGTGCCCGTCGGCACGCCCAGATACCAGGGGATAAAAAATCTTGTCCTGCAATTCCGGCGGGATGCCGGGTCCGTTATCAATGATCTCCACTCTTACCGCCTGGCGGTGACGGCGTTTGATCAGCGTCGCCTGGTGCGCAACGCGGGTGCGCAAAATGATCACCCCGTTGCCTTTCATGGCATTCGCAGCGTTGCGCACGATGTTGAGCATGACTTGTATCAACTGCTCTTTATCGCCAACCAGCGCGGGCAGGCTGATATCGTAGTCGCGTTTTATCTTCAAGCCCTCGGGCATCTCGGCCAGAACTACACTGCGGACGCGCTCCAGCACTTCGTGGATATTAAGCGCGCAATAGTGGGAGGCATTTTGCGGAGCAAGCAGTTTCTCCATCAGCAAACGCAAACGGTCCGCCTCTTGCACGATAACCTGTGTGTATTCGCGCAAGCCCGGTTTTTCCAGTTCCTGCTCGAGCAATTGCGCAGCACCGCGTATTCCGCCAAGCGGGTTCTTGATTTCATGCGCCAGGTTGCGCAGCAGCAGGCGGTTGGCTTGCGTCTGATCGAGCATCTGTTCTTCCCGCGCCAGCTTGAGGGGTCTGTCCATGGGATGAAACTCGATCAGCAAATAACTCCTGTCAAATTGCAGCGGAGTTGCCGCGCAACGCAAATGCAACTTGCCGTTCGCATGCGTTCCCAGTGTCAAATCGTGCTCGATAAAGGTGGCGTTGTTATGTACCGCTTGCTGCATGGCGCTGGCCAATTGTTCGGTGTGCGTGAAAACCTGCTGGAGCGGAAGACCATGCATGTTTTTTTCACTGATGTCGAACAACTGTTCTGCTGCCGGATTGATATAGGCAATGCGCGACTCTTCATCCAGCAGAATAACGGCGGTCGCAAGATACTCCAGTGTAAGGTGGGGGAAATCAGGCATACGGTTTACAGAGCAGAAAACATGCCAGACGCGATATCAATTGTGCTATTAATGCTGTCTATGCCGGACAATTCATCTGTATTTTCACGCCGGCCGTTGATTCTGGCCAATTCGGGTCAGCATCAGGCCGGTACCGGGCTGTCGAATACTTTTACTCATTATTAAATTTTGAAAGTTCGGTTTTGAGTGCGTCGACATTCTGCTGGTGAAGATCAACCTGGTCATTCAGCCGCTTGATTTTTTCATTAAATTTCGCGACATTGCGATATGTCCGGCCATCCTGCCCCTTGAAAACTTCCGGGTTTGCCTCGCCGTCCTTCAGGTTCTGCTGGGCCGTGGCAAGCAGCTTTTCCTCTGCACTCAACTCATCCTGCAGAATCTTGCGGCGGGTATCATCCCGTTCCCTTTGCGTTGCGCTGTCCACCCTCGGAAAATTGTCCGAAGATTGCACTTTGGCGGGAGGTACCATGGTTGGCAACGGTGCCAGATAGATTCTCTTGCCCCCCTTGAGGGGCGTGCTGGAATAGGTAACATGCCCATTTTCATCTATCGACTTGTAGATATCGGCATGCACCAACATCGGGCAGATGAGCAATACGGCAAACAGGTATCCACCAAGCTTCACGTTCGTATCCCTGGAAATTGACACGGCAAGTATAGGACAAGCGCCGGACGCAGACAAACTTTGCATTTCAAAACAAAACGGGGCTTTCGCCCCGTTTTGTCGCCTGCCCTTGAAAATGCACTGAAACGGGTTTATTGCTATCCCGCCTACTGCCAAGAACTAGATGCTGTAATACATATCGAACTCGACGGGGTGCGTGGTCATGCGTAACCGTGTTACTTCATCCATCCTCAATGCGATGTACGCATCGATGAAGTCGTTCGAGAACACGCCGCCACGGGTCAGGAACTCGCGATCCTTGTCCAGGTATTCCAGCGCCTGCTCCAGGCTGGAACACACCGTCGGGATCTTCGCATCTTCTTCCGGCGGAAGATCGTAGAGGTTCTTGTCTGACGGATCGCCGGGATGGATCTTGTTTTGAATGCCGTCCAGGCCGGCCATCATCATTGCCGTGAAAGCCAGATAGGGATTGGCACCCGGATCGGGGAAACGCACCTCGATGCGGCGCGCCTTGTCGCCGGCCACGTGAGGAATACGTATCGAGGCAGAGCGGTTCTTCGCCGAATATGCCAGCTTGACCGGTGCTTCGAAGCCGGGGACCAGACGCTTGTAGGAATTGGTCAGCGGATTGGTAATCGCATTCAGCGCACGCGCGTGCTTGATGATGCCGCCGATGTAATACAGCGCGGTCTCCGACAGCCCCGCATACCCGTTGCCGGCAAACAAATTCTTGCCGTCTTTCCAGATCGACTGGTGCACATGCATGCCTGAACCATTGTCGCCGACGATAGGCTTGGGCATGAAAGTAGCGGTCTTGCCATACTGATGCGCAACGTTGTGTACCACATACTTCAATCCCTGCGTCCAGTCAGCGCGGCGCACCAGCGAGTTGAATTTGGTGCCGATCTCGCATTGGCCCCCAGTCGCCACTTCATGGTGATGCACTTCGACCTCGATGCCGATTTCTTCCAAAGCCAGGCACATTGCGGCACGAATGTCGTTCAGGCTGTCGACCGGCGGAACCGGGAAGTAACCGCCTTTTACGGTTGGGCGATGGCCTATGTTGCCGCTATCGAACTTTTCCGCGGAAGCCCATGCAGCTTCTTCGGAATTCACCTTGCAGAAGCAGCCGGACATGTCGACCTGCCAGTTAACAGAATCAAAAACAAAAAATTCGGGCTCCGGGCCGAAGTAGGCGGCATCGCCGATACCGCTGGATTTCAGGTACGCTTCGGCACGTTTGGCGATGGAACGCGGATCGCGGTCATAACCCTTGCCGTCGGTCGGTTCCACCACGTCGCAGGTAAGCACCATGGTGTTTTCGTCCATGAATGGATCAATGTAGGCGGTGGCAGGATCCGGCATCAGCAACATGTCCGATGCCTGGATGCCTTTCCAGCCGGCGATCGAAGAACCATCGAACGCATGACCTTCCTCGAATTTTTCCATACCCATAACTTTAACCGGCACGCCCACATGCTGCTCTTTGCCGCGTGTATCGGTAAAGCGGAAATCCACGAACTTGACTTCGCGGTCCTTGATCATTTTTAACACATCAGTTGCCGACATCGACATAACCATCTCCCTAGACCAAATTGAAAAATTAACCAAAACCCAAAATTACTAATGCAGAAAGCGTGCCAACCCTGTCCGCATCGCAAGCTGGCATTGTGCCATAAGCCCGATATTCAAAGCATCAATAATTTGTACCTGAAATGGTGCATTGAATTCACAATATGCACTAATTCTGTGCGTGACTGCGATGAATATGTATTGCACGAAATATCTGATCTTCACTCACCAGTTCGTCGCAGCGCGCCTGCAGCGCATCGGCTGCCTCCGGCGGTTGCCGTCTTAACAGGTATATCTCGGCATCGACCTTGCCATCGAGATAGTGAAAAACCACCCGATTGTTTGCCAAAGCCGCGGCACCCAGGCGTTCAGCCAGATGTTGCATCAGACCGGGGCGGCTGGGCAGGTGTACGTTCGGCTTGGCTTTCAAATCGTCTTCCGGATCAATATGCACCATCACATCCATCACATGATGATTCTTGAGCACGGCATGGCGCGCCGATTCTGCAATGTAGTGCCCCTCGGAAACGCTGATCTTGGGATCGACCATGATGTGCGCATCGACCAGGGCATTGTCCGCCATTTTGCGGGTGCGCAACTCGTGAAGACCGCGCACACCGTGAACATTGAGCAAGGTTTGGCGGATTGCCTCGACTTCCTCCGCATCCAGTCCGGTATCGATGAGTTCCGACATCGCTTCCAGCGCCAGCTTGCCCCCCATATGCGCGATCATCACACCCACCACCGCCGCCGCCACCAGATCAAGGAAGGTATAACCGAGCAGGTTTCCGCCCACCCCGACGATGACCACCAGCGAAGATGCCGCATCCGATCGCGCATGCCACGCGTTGGCAACCAGCATTTGCGAACGCACCCGCATCGCCACCGCCAGCATGTAACGAAACAACCCTTCCTTGGCCACCAGGGCAAGAACCGCGATGGCAAGCGCCAGCGGATTGACTGCCCGCAGCGCCTCCGGATGCTGCAAGCGCATCGCGGCCGCCACCAGCAGCACCACACCGAGCGCCGCAAGAAATGTCCCGAGAATAAGCGTCGCAGCGGTTTCAATCCGCGCGTGACCGTAGGGATGATCTGCATCGGCATGCCGGTTGCCGTGCCGGTTCGCAAAAAGCACCAGCACATCCGAAAGCAGATCCGACAGGGAGTGCATGCCGTCCGCCATCAGGGCTTGCGAGTGCGCAAAAAAACCGCCCACCATCTGCAAGGTGGTCAGCAGCACATTGATGGCTATACTGACCCAGGTGCTTTTTTGCGCGGCAGCGAACCGTTCCGGATGTACCGGCTCGAAAGCCCCGATGTGTTCCCCGGATTGACGCGGTGTGGTGTGATTATTCATGTAGATTAGCTGGGTATGCCTCTATAATGTGAAGCATATCACCTCTGCCAACCAAGTCATATTTGCTTCGCAAGAAAGAGTCATCATGGGGAAAATCACCGCCATTCTGCAAACCGCCCAACAACGCGCCAGGGAATTGAATCTGCCGTATGAAGGCGCGCTGTATCCCCGCGAGGCCTACGAAATCCTGCAGTCCGCACCGGGCGCAAAATTGGTGGACGTGCGCAGCCGGGCCGAGCTGGATTGGGTGGGGAAATTACCGGATGCCGCCGTAATTGAATGGGCAAGTTATCCGGGAATGAACCGCAATCCGTACTTCATCGCCCAACTGGAACAGCAAGTCGACAAGGAAGCCCTGATCATATTCTTTTGCCGCAGCGGAGTGCGCTCGCATCACGCCGCGATAGCCGCCACAAATGCCGGCTACCGCGACTGCTACAACATGCTGGAAGGCTTCGAAGGCGATATGGACGCCAGCAAACACCGCAATACCACAGGCGGGTGGCGGGCGGCGGGATTACCCTGGGAACAAAGTTAGGCGAGCAGAGCTAGCCCCGGTAATCGATAATCAGCGGCGCATGATCCGAAAAACGCTGCGCCTTGTAAATGCTCGCTGACTCGGCGCGCGCGGCAATGCCCGGGGTGGCGATCTGGTAATCGATGCGCCAACCGACATCTTTGGCCCAGGCCTGACCGCGATTGGACCACCAGGTATAAGCTTCCAGTTCCGGATGGACACGGCGGAACACGTCGGTAAAACCGGCTTCATCGAACAGCTCGGTCAGCCAGGCGCGCTCTTCGGGCAGAAATCCTGAATTCTTTTTATTCCCGCGCCAGTTCTTCAGATCGATCTCCTTGTGCGCGATGTTCCAGTCGCCGCAGATCACCACCTCGCGTCCGCTGTCCCTTAATTCTTTCAGGTGCGGCATGAAGGCCGCCATGAACTTGAACTTGACCGCCTGGCGTTCCTCGCCGCTGGAACCCGAAGGCAGGTACACCGATACCACGCTGAAACCGGCAAAATCCGCGCATATATACCGCCCCTCCGTATCGAACTCGGCGATGCCCAAACCGGAAATGACCCGCCGGGGCTGTTCGCGGCAATAGATGCCGACGCCGCTGTAACCCTTCTTTTCCGCGTAATGGAAGTAGCCGTGGTAACCCTGCGGCGCGAGCATTTGCCCGGTCATGTCCGGCGCTTGCGCCTTGAGTTCCTGAAGGCAAACGATGTCGGCATCCTGCTGGGCCAGCCATTCATAAAAGCCTTTGCCGGTTGCCGAACGGATGCCGTTGAGGTTGAGGGTGATGATGCGCATGAAAATTCTCTGGAGTTATATTCCCTGCCATTATAATGTGCATCCCTGCCCCAACCCGTTGCATCGACCATGTCCAATTTCAGACAAGACTTCATCCGCTTTGCCGTGCAGCAACAGGTTTTGTGTTTCGGCGAATTCAAAACCAAGGCAGGTCGCTTGTCCCCGTATTTTTTCAATGCCGGCCTGTTCCACGACGGCGCATCGTTAAGAAACCTGTCGCAATTTTATGCACAGGCGATCCAGGCCGCCGAAGTCCAATTCGACGTGCTGTTCGGTCCGGCCTACAAAGGCATCCCGCTGGCCGCCGGAACCGCAATTGCATTGGCCGAGCAGGGCAGCAACGTGCCGTTTTGCTACAATCGCAAGGAAGCCAAGGACCACGGCGAAGGCGGCACCACGGTGGGCGCGAAATTGCAGGGACGGGTGCTGATCATCGACGACGTCATTTCTGCCGGCACGTCGGTGCGCGAATCCATCGAACTGATCCGTGCGGCAGGCGCCCAACCGTGCGGTGTCGTGATCGCGCTGGATCGCATGGAGCGCGGCCAAAGCGAGCTGTCCGCCGTGCAGGAAGTGCGCCGCAACTACGATATTCCGGTAATATCTATCGCCACGCTGGATGATTTGCTCGGCTATTTGCGGGCCGAAGGCGGAATGACCCGCAATTTTGCCTCCGTCCAGGCTTATCGAGATCGTTATGGAGTAAAGGATGACTGATATAACTACTGATGGGGCTGCCGGCCATCTGACCAAGGCAGCATGCCCAGTGATTGGTTATGGTTATAGCCATTCCACCGGGCTGCCCAAAGGCAGCAACCAGGTGGCGGGTTACATGCTTAAAATGCTCGTCGCACTCATCGCCGGCCTCGCCCTCAGCTTTCCGGCCATGGCAACGCTGTACAAGTGGGTGGACGACAATGGCACCACCCACTACGGCGAAACCATTCCTCCCGAATACGCCGACAAGGATCACGAAGTATTGAACAAGTCAGGACGCGTGATACAAACCGAGGAAGTGATGACCCCCGAGAGGCGCCGTGCCAAGGCACTGGAGGACGCGAAAAAGCGCAAAGAAGCCGAGGCGGCGCTTGAACAGCGACGCCGTGACATGACCCTGCTCAACACCTACAGCAACGTGGATGAAATCGACCAGGCACGCATCCGCAACCTGCAGCAGATCGACGCGCGCATCAATGCCATCAACTCCTTTATCAAGTCAGCGAACGACAATCTGCTTTCCCTGCAAGCGGAATCCGACAGCTACGAAAAGTCACACCGAGAAATCCCCGCTTCCCTGAAACAGGATTTGCAGAATGCACGGAAGCGTTTGACCAAACTGCACCAGGATGTGCTGGCTCCCCAGGCGGAAAAGGCTGCACTGCAAGCGCGCTTCGAAGCCGACAAGGCCCGCTACATTGAATTGACCGGGAAAAGATAAGCTGCGAATGCGGAAGTTCGCCCTGTAAATTCGCCTGCACTTAAAACCGCAATAAGCCCCAACAACACACGCAGGGCCCGCTCCTGCAGGGGTTTCCTACAGCGTTTCGAACCGGCCCGCAACCGGGTCATAGCCCAGCAATTCGCCGCGCTCGATATCGAAGTACCAGCCGTGCAATGCGAGACTGCCCTGTTCGACCCGCTCGCGTATCCAGGAAAAAGTCATCAGGTTATTCAGGGAAACCAGTATCGCCTGCTGTTCGCAGGCACGGTGGCGCGTCTCGCTGCTGGCCCCGGCAAGCTCCTGCTCGATTTTCTGGCGCGCCGCATCGGCGATAGTCATCCATTCCGAGATAAAGCTGTCGTCGCTTGATACGCCGCCCTCCAGCAGGGCATGGATTCCGCCGCATTGCGCATGGCCCAGCACGATGATGTGCTGCACCGCCAGGTTGCGCACGCCGAATTCAAGCGCAGCGCTGGTGCCGTGATAATGCCCCTGGTTTTCCGCGGGTGGAACCAGATTGGCGACGTTGCGGATCACAAACAGATCGCCCGGGGCGCAATCGAGTATCAGTGCCGGATCCACGCGCGAATCGCAGCAGCCCACCACCAGTGTCGAGGGGGTCTGGCCAAATTGCACGAGATCGCGAAACCGCGCGTCGTCATCGGCGAACGAGTGTTCGCGAAAGCGCCTGAATCCGGCGATGAGATGCTCGGGCGAACTCATGCGCCCGTCAGTCTGACCAGAACCTCGCGATACTTGTCGGCGGTTTTCCCGAGCACATCCGCGGGGATTTCCGGCGCGGGCGGCTGCTTGTTCCAGCCCGAAGTTTCCAGCCAGTCGCGCACGAACTGTTTGTCGAAACTGGGCGGGTTGCTGCCCACGCGGTATTCATCGGCGGGCCAGAAACGCGAGGAATCCGGCGTCAGCGCCTCGTCGATCAGGTACAGCTTGCCCGCCTCATCCACGCCGAACTCGAACTTGGTATCGGCAATGATGATGCCTTTGCCCGCGGCA
>CAZCKZ010000014.1:0-15073 GCA_964499395.1 uncultured Gallionella sp.
CCAGCGTTTTGGTGGCCAGGCTTGGTGCTTTCTGGCCTATCGTGAAACCCGCAGATAATCCCTGGTCACATCCACCCAGCAAGCACAGCGCAATACCGCAGCATGCTGATAGAAGCCTTCGCTTGTTCATTTCTGTTTCTGCCACCCGATAGTAGTTTTGTACAGGTTATAACCCCATATGATATTTGCCGACAGAACCAATGTTCCAAATATACCAACAAAAGCAAGCAGATGGCTGACCAGTTTTTCGGAGTCCGGGCCTGTGCTCAGACCCCCGACCAGTCCGGCAGTCAGGAAAAATACCACCATTCCGATCAGTCCGAAGTTATGCATCCAAAAATGGATCTTAACAAGGCGCAAACTGTAGATTGATCGGCGGGAAACAGTGGGAACAACATAGTACAGAGCGGCGAATATCGCCATTTCCACCCAGCCCAACAAATTGATGTGTCCATGCGCCAAGGTAATCAGGCGGCCATGCGCGCTGTAATCGACAAAATGCCGGAAGGCAGGGACGCCGCCCATAATGGCGCCCCAGGAGAAACCGATGATGCTGTAGATTATGCACGCATACACAAACAACAAAATGTACCTGGTGAATTCCTTGTTCTGTGAAGCACTTAGAGCGTTACTTTCCATTATGCTGAGCCTCTTGTGGTTTTGATTTCATCCAGTCGCGAATATCACGGTACTTGCTTCTCCAACCGGCCGGCGTCCACATGTCAACCATGGTATCAATAAAACCGGAATCGCCTTTGGGCGGCTCGAAGGAAGAGGAAGATCCTTGGTCGGCTTTTAGCTCGGACAGGAAAATGGCCATGTCATGCAAATCCGAGTCCGGAAGAGACGACACATAAGCCGCATCCTTTGGTGGAGCACCATGGTCCAGGGTTTTTGCACCATATGTTGTTTCCGGATGTTTGAGGAAATTGTAAAAATAATTTACGTCGTGTTTTGAGCCCAAACCATCCAGGGTTACACCCATGCTGGTGCCACTGCCAACCGCCTTATGACAATCGTAGCAATTGTTATGTTCATATATGCTGTAACCACGCATGCCGGCAGGAGAAAAATAGTAATGCGTCAGAATCGGAATCAACGGTTTATCACTGTTGTGGCTGGCTTTCTGTAATACGGTAAAGTTAATCACAGTAATTACAACCAGTAACCCTACAATCCCAAAAAGAATCTTTTCTCCCTTTTTCATCATCACCAATCTTGATTAAACGTGAAGCTTATGAGCAACTGTATTTGTTCAGCGGCTCACAAAGCAAAAAAGACTGATCAAAGCAGACCAGTCTCCATCAAACCCCCCGCACCGAAACATCGGTGGTGCGGGAGAACGCGCAAGAATGCCCAATAATTATGTTACTTGACGATTTTAACGTTTGTCAAAACAGTTGCGTTTTCAATTTCCAGTCCGTCGCCTGGCGTGCTGTCCGATGCCTGAGACAGGTACGCCGCTGCATTGTGGATATCGTCGTCAGACAGTTTCTGGGCGATCTTTTCCATCATCTTCTTCGGATCGTTCGCGCGGGAACTGTCACGCCAGTGTGTCAACTGATTGACCAGATAATTATATTTCTGGTGACCAATCTTCGGAAAAACCGGATCGGCCCCGCGTCCATCGAAGCCGTGACAGGTTTTGCATGCGGAAACCTTGTCAGAACCGTAGCGAACCAGAAGTTTGCCCTTGAATGTTTCACCGACTACCGTGCCGTCGGCTTTAAGCTGGGCAAGATCGGAGCGCTCAGGATTGTTCAATGGGAAGGAATCCTCATAGGAGGCGAGATCACGCATGTCCTGATCTGTCAGACCCTTAGCGATACCATTCATCTGCTGCATGGTCAGATCCGTGCGCTTATCTTCCGCAAAATTGTGCAATTGCTTGACGATGTATACATAACCGATATTAGCCAGCCTCGGAGTGCCCATATCATCGTTGCCCATTGCTTTATCGCCATGGCATGTAGCGCAAGCGGGAACGTTGTCGCCTTTGCCATTTTCGAATATTTTCTTCCCATTGGCGGGATTTGCCGTGACTGGACCCTGATCAGCAAAACCTGCCCCTGAAAAAGCCAGCATGGCGGCTGCCCCCAAGCTTACCAGCGCCAAATTGGATAATTTACTCATGTACCCCTCCCCACTCTAAAATATTTTAATTACCAGCACCTAATGCAGATCAACGCTATTGCGTTTCCTGCCGGCAAGCAAATTAGGAATTCTTTTTCATTAGAATAATAGCCAAGCCAAATAAAAACACGAATATACCTATATACATGGCAACAACATCGGTGGTATTTGTGTCATATGGTTCAAGCATTTCCATCTCCTCTATCTAAAGATAACAAAAATAACAATCCCTTTTCCAAGGACTCAGTTGATAATAACATTAAGGCTACAATGTGTCATTTGCCCCATTACGCGGGACAAATAAGACGTTTCTTACGTTACAGCAACCCAATAAACATTGCCGAACTGCATCTTTTCTGGTTTTATGCCGCCATACCCGAAATGAGTACCGCCCTTTGCCCCTCGCGCCGGCAGTCTTGCCTCTATGCTGAGGTGGCAATCACGAAAATCGCATTTTCAGCCCGCAGTAGAACAGATGGAAACATAACTGCAAACGTTCATCAATGCACTGACATGGATCAACTAAACCACATTTAATCTGCGGCCGTATTTCAGAATTACGATGGTTCAATTGCCACAATTCGGCTATGTCCAGGATATATGATATGTATTGGGCATAGCCCAAAAATAGCATCGGGACGAGCAGGTTGCCGGCACCGGGTTTTACAAGAATTTGCCGCATGGTCAGGTGTTTTTAAGGTAGTTAACTGGCATAATGTTCGGCAGTTAAGGAGGATTTATGGATCAATTGGCCAATCAACTGATAGTGGACCTGGAACTGATACGCCGGCTGGACAAAAATGGTCCGCGATATACCTCTTATCCCACCGCAGATCGGTTTGTTGCAGCATTCAATGCCGAGAATTATGGTTCGTGGGT
Organism: uncultured Gallionella sp.; assembly: GCA_964499395.1. Taxonomy (GTDB): domain Bacteria; phylum Pseudomonadota; class Gammaproteobacteria; order Burkholderiales; family Gallionellaceae; genus Gallionella. Next base: position 3,013 of record CAZCKZ010000014.1, read on the forward strand.
GGCAAAACGCGAAATTGGCGGTGGCGACCGTCCTTTGTCCCTTTATATCCATATTCCATTTTGCAACACCTTGTGTTTTTATTGTGCCTGCAACAAAGTGATAACCAAGGACAAAAGCAAAGCTGCTGAATACGTGCGTTATCTGATCAAGGAAATGGCCATGCAGGCGATGCTGCTCGGCCCCGATCAGGTCATAGAACAGCTGCACTTCGGCGGCGGTACGCCGACTTTCTTGAGCGATGACGAGATTCGCCAGGTGATGGCAGCGATCCGCCAGCACTTCAGGCTGGTGGAAGACGGGGAGTACTCAATTGAAATCGACCCGCGCAAAGTGAGCGATGAAACCATCGCACTGCTGGGCGAAGTGGGTTTCAATCGGATCAGTATCGGTGTGCAGGATTTCGATGACGAGGTGCAGCGTGCGGTGAACCGGATTCAGAGCGAAGAAGAAACGCTGCGTGTGATACAGGCGGCGCGCGCCAACGGCTTCAAGTCAGTCAGCATCGATCTGATTTACGGTTTGCCCAAACAGACCCTGAATGGCTTTGGCGTGACTCTGGACAAAGTCATTGCCGCCAACCCCGATCGTTTGTCCATCTACAACTATGCGCACATGCCGACCATCTTCATGCCGCAACGGCGTATACATGAAGAGGACTTGCCCGCGCCGCAAGTGAAGCTGGACATTCTCGACATGGCAGTGAAGAAGCTCACCAATGCGGGCTATGTTTATATTGGCATGGATCATTTTGCCAAACCTGAAGACGAGCTTGCCGTGGCGCAGCGCCAAGGCAAGCTGCATCGGAATTTCCAGGGTTATTCCACCCATTCGGATTGCGATCTGGTTGCGCTCGGCCTCAGTGCCATCGGCAAGATCGGCCCTACCTATAGCCAGAATTACCGTGAGCTGGCAGATTATTACGACGCGCTGGACAGGGACGTACTACCCATCATGCGCGGCATGGAATTGAACGCCGATGACCTGGTGCGTCGTGCCATCATTCAGGCTCTGATGTGCCACTTCGAACTCGCCAAAGATTTATTCAACAGCACATACGGGATTGATTTTGACGGATACTTTGCCCCTGAATTGGAAGAATTGCGCGACTATGAACACGAAGGGTTGCTGTTGATTTCCCCGCAATCGATCAAAGTAACACCCAAAGGCCGCATGCTGATACGCAACATCTGCATGGTGTTTGACAGGTATTTGCGTACGCGGCAGGAGCATGCGCTTTATTCGAAAGTGATTTAGGATACAGGCCCGGTTAGGCACTATACATTTTCTCTTTCCGCAATAATTCAATTTGACTTTAATTATTGGATAGAGCATGAACAAAATTCTCAAATATGGTTTGTTGGGTATTGCCGCTATCGTTGCCGTTGCCGTTGCGGGAGTGGCGTATGTGGCTGCAACTTTCAATCCCAACGACTACAAGGCACAGATCATCAAGGCGGTAAAGGACAGCAAGCAGCGCAATCTGCGCCTTGATGGCGATATCAAGCTGTCTTTCTACCCGAACATCGGCGCAAGTCTGAGCAAGGTGTCACTGTCCGAATTCAACAGCGACAAGGAATTTGCAGCGATCAAATCCGCGCGTGTTTCACTCGCATTGCTGCCTTTGCTGCGCAAGCAGGTGGTGGTGGACGAGGTGACGGTGAGCGGCTTGAAAGCAATACTGGTCAAACACAAGGATGGAACGACCAATATTGATGATCTGCTTGGTCAAGCCGAGCAGAAACCGCAACAGCAAAAGAAGGCGCACGTCTCCGGCACGCCACTCGAATTCAACATCGCTTCTGTATCCGTTGAACAAACCAATCTCAGCTATCGCGATGAAGGCAGTGGCGCGAAATACGCCATCAAGGATTTGAATCTCAGGACCGGACGCATCGCCGCCGGGGTGCCGAGCAGAATCGATATGTCGGCGGAAATACAGTCCACTCAGCCCAAGCTGGATATCAAGACCCAGATGAAGACAACGCTGACTCTGGATCCTGACAAGAAAAAGTACCGGTTGCAAGGTCTTGAGCTGCAGGCCAGCGGCTCGGCTCTGGATATCAGCAACCTGAAAGTGAAAGCCAGCGGAGATGTGAATGCGGATATGGCCAGGGAGGAATTCGCCGCGAAGAAGTTTTCCCTGGACGCGTCCGGGATGAAAGACAAAGACAATTTCGAGATCGCCCTGGATGCACCGTCGCTTGATTTAACAAAGGATAAATATTCCAGTGAGAGCCTGAAGCTGAATGCAAAACTGGACGGCGCTTCCGGCAATATTGCTGCGGATCTCACAATGCCCGGCATTGCAGGCAATGCGCAATCGTTCAGGATCAGCGCGCTGAGTCTGGATATGGATGTGAAGCAGCCCGAACAGGCGTTCAAGCTGAAACTCAGTTCCCCGCTGTCCGGCAATATCAAAACACGGCAATTCGATCTGAACAACCTTGGTTTGGCGGTGACTGCCACCGGCGACAAACTGCCGAACAAATCGGTGAGCAGCGAGATGAAGGGCAGCGTGCATATTGATGCCATGAAGAAAGTCGTGCAGGCGAACTTCGCCGGTGGCTTGTTGCAAAGCCAGATCAAGGCCAGGATCGGGGTAAAAGGTTTTGTCGATCCGGCGATCAATTTTGATGTGGACGTGGATAAGTTCGATGCCGATCTGTATACGCCGAAAAAATCCCCTCAAGCAGCCAAATCCCAATCAAAGGAACCCGAGCAGCCGCTGGATCTGTCCGCATTGCGCGCGCTCAATCTGGACGGCAGCCTGCGCATCGGTTCGCTCAAGGTGGCGAACATAAAATCCAGCCAGGTGCGTCTGGGTGTGAAGGCGCATAACGGACTGGTGAATCTCAGCCCGCTGTCCGCCAATCTGTATCGAGGCAAGATGAGCGGCAACCTGAGCATCAACGCACATAGCACTCCCAGCTTTGTTATCAAACAGAAACTAACCGCTATTGACGTCGCACCTTTGCTGAAAGACGCCGCCAATCTTGACTTGGCCGAAGGCAGAGGCAACATCGTGCTGGACCTCACCACCCAAGGAAATACCGTCAGAGAGTTGAAAAAGGCGCTGAGCGGCAACGTGTCGATAAATCTGGCGAACGGCGCGATCAAGGGCATCAACCTCACCAAGCTGGTACAGGGCGTGCAGAATCTCAGCAAGGACACCAGGATGCAGACATTGGGCGTGGACAAGAGCGAGAAGACAGAGTTCAGCGAGTTCAAGGCCAGCTTCAAGGTGCATAACGGCGTGGCTCATAACGATGACCTGGCGGTCAAATCGACCGTGCTGCGTCTGAGCGGAAAGGGCGACATCGACATCGGCCATGACAGCCTGAACTACAATGCCAAGGCCGCGCTTGCCAAGACTGCACAGGGCAGGACAGCAACATTGCCGGTGAATGTGAGCGGCCCATTCGATGCGCTCAAATTCAAGATTGATTACGGCGCACTGCTCGTTGGTGCCGCCAGGCAAAAAATCGATGAGAAAAAGGAAAAAGTGAAGGAGGATGCCAAAGCCAAGCTTCAGGAAGAATTGAAAAAAAGTTTTAAGGGCCTGTTCAAATGATTAGCGGCCCGCTCCCGAAGCTGCCGTTGAATGCGTAGTTTTGCTTCCCGTCTCATTGCCTGGCAACGCACGCACGGCCGCCATGGCCTGCCTTGGCAAGGCGCTGATGCCTACCCGGTTTGGCTGTCGGAGATCATGCTGCAGCAGACGCAGGTCGCCACTGTCCTTCCATATTACCAACGCTTCATCTCTGCTTTCCCGACCATCGCCGTACTTGCCGCAGCAACCGAGGAGCAAGTGCTCGCGCACTGGAGCGGCCTCGGCTATTACGCACGCGGACGCAACCTGCATGCGGCTGCGCGGATCATCGTGGAAAAATACCACGGTGAATTTCCGCGCAAATTCGAACAGATAGTCGAGCTCCCCGGCATTGGCCGTTCCACAGCGGCCGCGATCTGCGCGCTGGCCTGGCACGAACGCCGCGCGATACTGGATGGCAACGTCAAGCGCGTGCTGGCGCGCTACCGCGGCATCAGCGGATCACCCAGCGAAAACGAAGTTTCGGCGCAGGCTAACGTGAGCGAAGCGAACGTTAAGCGAAGCGGCCGAAGCCAAAAGGCGGTGGAAGCCAAGCTCTGGGAACAGGCCGAAGCCCTGCTGCCGCAACGCGACATCGCCGTTTACATTCAGGCACAGATGGATCTGGGCGCGACGCTGTGCACGCGCAGCAAGCCGAAGTGTAGCGAATGTCCGGTGTGCAGCGATTGCGTTGCCTATCAAAGCGGACGGGTGAGCGAGTTGCCCACGCCGCGACTTCGCAAAACCGTGCCGGAAAGACACACGACGTTTTTGTTGTTGTTGCACGGGAATGACATTCTGCTGGAAAAACGTCCCGGCAGCGGTATCTGGGGCGGGCTGTGGTGCCCGCCGCAGTTCGATGATCAGGCAGCGGTTTTGGCATGGAGTGCGAAGGAGGGGATTGAGACTTCTCATTTCCGCGCAGGCCGGAAAACGAGCCTGAAAGGCGAATTTTCGGGGAGCGGCTATCCGGTCAATTCGAAAAATCAGTGCGTACTACAAACATTCACCCACAGCTTCACCCATTTCAAATTGCATATCACGCCGGTGCTGTTGCGGGTATCGCACAGACCACAACGGGTGCAGCAAACGGGGAGTGTGTGGCTGGATGTGGAAGAGGCGTTGCAGGCAGCGATTCCAGCGCCGGTTCGAGTGCTGCTTGAAACATGCTGTCGGGGTTAGTCCCCGCAAAGCGTATGCCTCCGGGCATATTCCTCCCTTGCGGCAGTCTGGTCGCTGTCCGGCAGCAATAGACAATGGTGGCCGGCGTTGAATGAAGTTTCCCTGGGCGGCTTACCGGCCACCCTCGGGCGGTGTCAGTGAACAGCGCCAGCTCTTGATCCTGGAATCCTTTGGTATCACGGCTGGAACGCTTGCAAGCAGCTGGGCAATAGCCGTTTCTGCGGAAGAATTGCATACCTTAATGCTGTTGACATAGGGATTAAACACCGTGTACTGATTGATGTTTTCCGAGTTTTCCAGCTTGATGATCAGATAGACGCCATTATCCTTTTCCGGGCCACACCCTGACAAAACTGTGAGACCAAGAAATGCCAGCAGCATAATGATTGTCATGGCGGCCTTGGAATGGCAGTTTAGAATTTTACTCATATGGTATTGGTTTCCTTAAATTTAACGCGACCATCTTGCCGTGATTAAAATGGCATTGCAAACCTGATTTTCTGATATTGCACATACCAGAGTTCGTGTTCCCTGTTTGCTGGCTTTCGTAAGAGGCGGCGTACGGCATATTTCAGACATTCTGCCCTGTTGTTTTAACGTCTTTCCATTGATATGCGGAGCAGAAAATAAATCTTCCCCGAATGAGTAGACACCTTTCAGCCTAAAATTAGAGCTGCAAAAGAGGGGTGGATGAGCTGACGTGCTGCCCTCGGCAATCTTTACCTGCCGCCCCATTTCTCCATCAGTGTCTGCGCCACACCCAGATGATCAAGTATACGCGCCACGACAAAATCCACGATGTCCTGCACGCTCTGCGGATGATGATAAAAGCCCGGATTGGGGGGCATGATGACGGCACCGGCGTGCGACAGTTTGAGCATGTTATCGAGGTGGATGGCGGAGAAGGGCATTTCGCGCGGCGCCAGGATCAGCGTGCGTTTTTCCTTGAGCATCACATCGGCGGCGCGGGAGATCAGGTCGTCGCTGATGCCGCCCGCGATCTTGCCGAGCGTGCCCATGGTGCAGGGGCAGATCACCATCGCGTCGCCGGGATTGGAGCCGGAGGCCATCGGTGCGTACCAGTCATGGTTGCCAAACACGTTCAGCCTGCCGCTGAATTTTCCCAAGCGTTCTGCAAACATCTGTTCTGCTTCCTGCGGGCGGTTCGGCAGCGTGAAATCCAGTTCCTGCTTGGCGACGATCTGCGCGGCTTGCGAATAGATCAGGTGTACGCGCTGCCCGCTTTGCAGCAGGCATTCCAGCAGACGCATGCCGTAGGGCAGGCCGGAGGCGCCGGTAAAAGCGACTGTTATGGTCTTCATGCGGTTTTCTCGTTTGCGATTGTATTGAAAGTATCCGCATTATCCATGAAACGCGCCGCGACCAGGCCGTTCACCGTGCCAAACAACAGTGCGGCAGTGGCGAAGATCGGGATCAGGTAGACGATGCCGGCATGCGGGATCAGCCACAGGTACACCACCAGCATCTGCCCGGTGATGTGCGCGAATGCGGCATAGATGCTGTGGCTGACCGGACCGAACCAGCGTGCTGGCAAATGCCGGGCCAAGGCCAGCACGACCAGGCTGCACAGTGCGCCGGACAGACTGAGAAAAAATCCCGGCGCGAGAAAATTCCCGAACAATAAACTGCCCGCCAGCACGCGCAACAGCGACACCCATGCCGCCGCGCGCCAGCCGTAGCGGGCCAGCACGATCAGCGTGACGATGTTGGCCAATCCCGGTTTGACGCCGGGCAGGGGAGAGGGGATCGCGCTTTCCAGTATTGCGAGACCGAGTGCCACTGCCGCCATGCGCGCGATGTGGTGGTCTTCCGCGGTGGTTTCCAGGTTAAGGGTTCGAGCTTCCATGTTACTCATAAAAGCCTTGCAGAAGCGAACGACGAGGCGTATCGAATAGATGGACGAGGAGCGAGTAAGCACGCGACACGGCAATTTGGACGCGTGAGCCTATGCAAGGCGTTTCAGTAATTGAGGCTGTCATATTTTCTCCTGCTGCCGGTCAATTCGACACTCACCTGATTGGGCAGGCAAATTGCAATTTCTCCGGCCTGTTGCAGCCAGCCCTGGCGCACGCAATACTGGCGCGGGCTGGGGTCTGAAGCGATGCGCGCTTTGCGGTTCCGGATGCTGACGATGCTTACCCCAAGGGGACCGGGCACTTCGATCTGCTGGTCGCGGGACAAGGCTACCTCCCTGAATATTTTTCCACCGCTGCGGATGATGACCTTGTCGGCAAGGTCGCTGTTCCACAGTTTGAGTGTCATGACCACCACGAAAGTGCCGCCAATCAACAGCGTCAGCCAGTCGCCGGGCTTGAGGTGCTGCAATGCCTTCTTGTACATTGTCTATTGCGTCAGTTCGCGGTGGCGCACCAGCACTTGCTGCTGTTGCTCAAAGTGACGCGCGAGCTTTTCGGCAAGATAGACCGAGCGGTGTTGCCCGCCCGTGCAGCCGATGGCAACGGTAAGGTAGCTGCGATTATCTGCGACGAAACTGGGCAGCCAGCGCTCCACGAAATTACGGATGTCGCCAAACATCTGTTGTGCATCGGAAGCATTTTCCAGGAATTCGATCACCTGCGCATCGCGTCCGGTGAGCGGTCGAAGATCGGGGGCATAATGCGGATTGGGCAGGCAGCGCACATCGAACACCAGGTCAGAATCAAGCGGTATGCCGTGCTTGTAGCCGAACGACTGGAACAACAACGTCAGACGCGCGCGGTCCACTTTGATGAATTGTTTGATCCAGCTGCGCAGTGAATTGGCATTGAGTTCGGTGGTGTCGATGTGATGGCCGATGTCGCTGATTTCGGCGAGCAATTCACGCTCGTAACTGACGCATTCAGGCAAGGTGCGGGTCTTCATGTCGTTGTTCGGAAGCGTGGCGTCACTGAGCGGGTGCAGGCGGCGTGTTTCGGAAAAGCGCTTAACCAATGTGTCGTTCTGGGCATCCAGGAACAACACATGCACGTCCACGCCTTGCTGCCTGATTTGCTGCAGCAGCGGCGGGAGGCGCTGTACACTGTTCGCGCTGCGCACGTCTATGCTGACGGCGATGTTGCTGTAACCGGCATGCTGCAGATGTTCCACCAGTGCAGCCAGCAGGTCGGCGGGCAGATTGTCCACGCAGTAAAAGCCGCTGTCTTCCAGTACTTTGAGTGCGACACTTTTGCCGGAACCGGATAAACCGCTGATCAGGAAAAGCTGCACCTCGGGCCCCGTCTAATCTTCCAGCAGCAACTGGTCGTGGCGCGAGATGAATTCCTGCATGCTGTCGATACCGCGCTGCTGAAGCACAAAGTTGCGTGCCGCTGCTTCCACCAATACGGCCAGATTGCGCCCTGCGACCACCGGGATGTTTACCGTGCTGATTTTTACGCCAAGGATTTCCTGGTACGTGTCATTGGGCGGCAAACGTTCCATTTGCGAAAGATCGCTTCCGGGCAGACGATGCAGGTGTACGATGAGCTTCAGACTCTTTTTTCGCCGCACAGCTGTTTCGCCAAACATGGTGCGGATGTTCAACACGCCCAAGCCGCGCACTTCGAGAAAATCGCGCAACAGCTCGGGGCAACGACCCTCCAGCGTATCCGGCGCGATGCGATGCAATTCGACGACGTCATCGGCAACCAGACCGTTGCCTCGGGTGATGAGTTCGAGTCCGAGTTCGCTTTTGCCGACTGCGCTCTCCCCGGTGATCATCACGCCCACGCCAAGCACATCGAGAAATACGCCGTGGCGCGTGGTGGCCTCGGCAAGTTCCTTGGCGAGATAGTGGCGGACCAGCCACATCAGGTGCACGCTGGGTTTGGGTGAGGCGAACAGCGGAATGTGCGACTGGTCGGCAAAATTGATGAGTTCGGGAGGGATGTCGTTCGTGCCGGCAACGATCAGGCAAGTCGTGCCATTTTGCTCGATTTGGCAAAACGCGTTGTCGCGTTCTTCCTTGCTCAGCCCGCGCAGATAATTCAGTTCGGTCTCGCTCAGTACCTGGACCCAGTTCGGGTGGATCAGGTTGAAATGACCGATGAGCCCTTTGTTGGAAGCATCCACCTCCTCGCTGTCGATGATGCGATCCGTGCCATCGGTTCCGGCAACACGGCTGAGTTGCAGCCGTTCCTGCTTGTCGTCAAACAGTTGCCGGACGTTGACCTGACTCATGCCGCGTTGCTTTCCCAGTCATAAAACAATTGATGGATGCTTCCTGTGTCTTTGCAGGCGAGCAGGCTTTGGCGGAATTGTGTGTCGCTGAACATTTGCGCCAGTTCGCCGAGGATCTGCAGGTGCAGGTCGTTGGCTCGCTCGGGAACCAGCAACACAAATATCAGGTTCACCGGCTGGCCGTCCGGCGAATCGAATGGAATTGGGTGGGATGTCATTACAAACGCGGCGGTCGCTTCGCGCAACTTGGTGATACGTCCATGCGGAATCGCCACGCCTTGCCCGAGTCCGGTTGAACCAAGCTTCTCTCGAGCGAACAGGCTGTCGAATACCTGGCTGCGCGCGATCTGCTGGTTGTTTTCAAACAACAGGCCAACCCGCTCAAACACGCGCTTCTTGCTGGTGGATTCGTTGTCCAACAGGATGTTGTCGGGCAGCAGGATTTTGCTGATCAGGTTCATAATGGGAAGCCGGTTATAAGGGGCGGAATTGCATCCGCCCGTTGTTGGTTACTCGGATACCGCTTGTTTTCCGGAATCGTCATGGCGACGTGAGGACAGTTTGTCCTTGTGCTTGCGCACCTGACGATCCAGTTTGTCTATCAGCATATCGATCGCTGTGTAGAGATTCTCATCTTCGCATTCCGCGAACAGGTTTTTGCCGCTGACGTGCATAGTGGCTTCGGCCTTCTGTTTCAGCTTTTCAACGGAAAGGATCACATTCACGTCAATCACCACGTTGTCAAAATGACGTTTGATTTTATCAAGCTTTTCAGTCGCAAAATCGCGAATGGAGGGCGTAATTTCCAGGTGATGTGCGGTTAGATGGAGGTTCATGGTGTGCTCCTTATGTTTTAGAGTGATTTACGGAGATTTACCGGGAGTATGCGCATCGATTCCCGGTACTTTGCTATGGTACGCCTGGCAACTACAATGCCCTGCTGAGCCAAGATTTCTGACATACGGCTGTCGGTGAGCGGTTTGTGCGCGTCTTCCGCGCTGACCAGTTGTTTGATCAGTTCGCGTATTGCGGTAGAAGAACAGGTACCGCCGCTTTCTGTTGCCAGGCCGCTGCCAAAGAAATGTTTGAATTCGTATATGCCGCGCGGGGTCAGCATGAACTTTTGTGTGGTGCTGCGCGATATGGTGGATTCGTGCAACTCCAGTTCGTCGGCGATTTCGCGCAATACCAGCGGGCGCATCCCGATCTCGCCATGCTCGAAAAAATTCACTTGCCGTTCCACGATGGCTTGCGCGACCCGTAGAATGGTTTCAAAACGCTGTTCCAGATTTTTGATCAGCCACTTCGCCTCCTGCAGTTGTACGGCAAGCTGGGAAGAATTCTTGTCGGAGCGCTGTTGAAGGATGTTGGCGTAAATCTGATTGACGCGCAGCTTGGGCATCGCTTCCGCATTGAGCCTTGCACGCCATCTGCTTTTGTGCTTTTCCACAATTACGTCGGGCACCACGTAATCTGCGATGCTTTGCCCGAACTCGGTGCCGGGTTTTGGATTCAGGCCCGTGATCAAATGTTGCGCGGTGCGCAATTCATCGTCCGTGCAGCGCAGCAGTTTCTTGATCTTGCTGAAGTCATGCGCCGCCAACAGGTCAAGGTGATTGCTTACCAGGCGCACAGCCAGATCGCGTTGGGGAGTATCCTCCGGCAATGCCTTGAGTTGCAGCGCCAAACACTCGCCCAGATTGCGTGCGCCCAGGCCGGGTTGATCAAGATGTTGCAGTTGCACCAGCGCGGTTTCCAGATCGTCCAGTGTGATTTCAAGTTCACTGGGTAACAGGCCTGCCAGTTCTTCCAGATCCTGTGCCAGATAACCATTCTCATCCAGCGCATCGATCAGCAATCCCACTACTTTGCGATCTTTATCATCTATTGAACTGGTGGTCAGTTGGTTATGCAGGTGTTCGCGCAGGCTGGCCTGTTCGGCGGCCTGTTCCGGGTAAGCTTCGTCTTCGTCATCCGTGCTGCGCATCGTGCCGCCGCCGGTATTCCAATCGGAGGGTTCGTTGCCAAAAGTATCCGGGCCGAAATCGTCCGCGCCACGGTCGTCAGCGTTTGTTGTTTGGGCTTCCCCTGCGGTTGCGGTGCCTTGGGAAGGCAAGGATGATGTATCCGGGGAGAAAGCGCCCGGGCCGGATTCGTCGGCGGCTTCAAGCATGGGGTTCTCTTCCAGCAAGCGCGCGACTTCCTGGTGCATGTCCTGCGTGGAGAGTTGCAGCAGGCGGATAGCCTGCTGCAACTGCGGGGTGAGCGTCAGTTGTTGGGACAGTCGGAGTTGTAGAGCGGGTTTCATTGCCTGGTTTCTTGTGCGGGACGCATTCGCGTCATAGCTTGAAGTGTTCTCCCAGATACACTTTCCTTACACCATCATTATAGATGATTTCATCCGGCTTGCCTTCCGCCATTACCGACCCGGCGTTGATGATGTAGGCACGGTCGCATATGCCGAGGGTTTCACGCACATTGTGGTCGGTGATCAGCACGCCGATGCCGCGCTCTTTGAGGAAATGAATTATTTTCTGGATGTCCAGCACTGCAATCGGATCAACGCCGGCGAACGGTTCATCCAGCAGTATGAAGCGCGGGTCGGTCGCCAGTGCGCGGGCGATTTCGACGCGCCGCCGTTCACCGCCCGACAGGCTGATGGCGGGATTGTCGCGGATATGCGTGATGTGCAGATCTTCCAGCAATTTATCCAGATGATTTTGCAGGCCAGCATCGATATGACCCTGAAGCTCCAGTACGGCCTCGATGTTTTGCGATACCGTCAGGCGGCGAAAGATCGATGCCTCCTGCGGCAGATAACCGAGTCCCAGGCGGGCGCGGCGGTGTATCGGCAGATGAGTGATGTTTTGATCGTCGATGAATATCTCTCCGCCATCGGCTGCGATCAGTCCGACGATCATGTAGAAAGCGGTGGTTTTGCCCGCGCCGTTGGGGCCGAGCAGGCCAACCACTTCGCCACTCTTCACCGACAACGAAGCATCGTGCACCACGGTGCGCGAGGCGTATTTTTTTTTCAGGCCGACCGCGCGAAGTTCACTCATTGTTTATTGGCCGGGGTTGTGACGGGTAACACGCCCGATGCGGGCGGC
>CAZCKZ010000015.1:0-14896 GCA_964499395.1 uncultured Gallionella sp.
TGGTCGATACCGAATCCGAAGCCAAGGCCATCATCGCGCAACTCGGCAAGAAGGGCAATTTCGCCAAGATCGCAAAAGAGAAATCCAAGGATGCCGGCTCCGCAGCCCACGGCGGCGAACTCGACTGGGCAGTACCCAGCAACTTTGTGGCGCCTTTCGCCAAAGCGCTGGTCGGCCTGAAAAAGGGCGCATACACCAAAGTTCCGGTGCAATCTCCATTCGGCTGGCACATCATCAAGCTGGATAACGTGCGCAATCTGAAGGTGCCCACATTCGATGAGTTGAAACCGCAACTTATGCAGCGTTTGCAACAGCAGTCCATCAAGGACTATATTGCCGATCTGCGCAGCAAAGCCAAGATCGAGTAACGGCTGAGCCGCGATACAAAAAAGACACCGCAAGGTGTCTTTTTTTCGCGGGGCGAAACAGCAGAGATATATGCCGCCGAACCGGCGCGTAATAACCTGTTTGCCTGCTATGAAACAATAGCCGGGCACAGATACGGCCAATCAAGCTCCACCCACTCGCAATTGGCAACACTGTCCCGTATCACCTGTTCGGGGTCATCTGCCAGCAAAGCTCTCGCTGCGACAATCGGATTTTCGTGCGATACCGCCAGCACCGTTCCATCAGGGTGACGCGCGGAAATTTCATCGAGAAAGCTGCGCAACCGTTCCATCTGCTCCAGAAATGATTCTCCCCGTTCCGGCTTGGTGCGCAACGGATCGGCGCGCACCCGGTCGTTGAACAGCGCCACCGGCAATCCATCCATGCCGGAGCGGCGTTCATTGAGGCGGGAATCTATATTCAAATGAAGCTCATGATGGCGCAGCAGGATTGCTGCCGTCTGTCGGGCGCGCGGAAATTCGGAAGCATAGGCATGGGTGAAACGCACCGGGCGCAAAATTCCGGATGCGGTCTCGGCCTGCGCTCTGCCCTTCGCGGTCAGATTAACAATGCGCCGGGGATTATCGTTGATCTCATTGATGACGTTGCCCTCGCTCTCGCCGTGGCGAACCAGAAATACTTTCATCTAAATATTTCTGTGCTTCCTGATCAGGTCGTGGGCAAGCTGGATTTCTTTCGCCTGCTCGGTTGCCATCGCGATCATGTCTTCCGGCACACCCTGCCCGATCAGTTTGTCCGGATGGTATTGGCTCATCAGCTTGCGATAGGCGCGCTTGATCTCAGCATCGCTACTGTCTTTGGTTACGCCCAACGCTTTGTATGCGTCGTCCAGTGCCGAAGCCGAGCTGGCCTGCCCGCCGGCAAAGTGGGACTGATTCTGCACCATGTCCAGCAGCTGCCTGAACGCAGCCTGGTCATAGCCGAGGCGATTGGCGATGCCGGCGAGCAATGTCTCCTCGGCGGGATGGAAATGACCGTCCGCCAGCGCCATCACGATCAGATAAACCAGCAGCACCTGCTTCAGATGCCTGGTGTTTCCGCAAACGGACATGAATCTGTCGTAGGTCGGGGCAATATCAAACGCAGGGTCGGCTCCCTGCCTGAACAATGCGATCGCCTGCCGGCGATGCGTCTCGGTCATGCCCAGTTTTTGCATGAACTGCTCGACATGGTCGATCTCATCCTGGGAGACATGCCCGTCGGCCTTGGCCAGTTTGCCCATCGAAATGAACACCGTCTCGAGAAACACGGCCTGGCGCAATGCGTTCTGCAACGGGTTCATCCCGCCCGGACCATACGCCAGCATGCGATCGATGATTGATCCGGCGAATAGCCCGAACAGCGCCCCGAAGAATCCGAAAAAATAATAACCTGCGATGAAACCTATGAGCTTGAACAAGACAACTCCAGAATGACAATAGATGAAAGGAACTGCTGCGACAGGGTGCACATTATACCGTCAGCAAATTGCAGCGCGGATTGCCTGCTGATGCCGCGCATCAACCAGGCAGAATGACAACCCTGCTCAAGCAGCGCTTCCAAACCAGGATTGCGTGCCGTTGCCGAGGAATTCGTCGTAGAGCATGTAGTGGGAGCCGTCGCAAGAAAAAGTCAGGCTGATCATGCCGTTGAAGATATTGATGGATGACACACGCAAATAGATGTTTTCGTCGGCCATGCGCATTTCGCGCAGGGTTGCCAGTATGCGGACGATGTCCTGCGCAGGTATTACGGCATCGGACGGGTAAGATTGCGGCGGATAAACGAGGCAGATGTCCGGATCGCTCAGGGCCTCGTCATCCAGCATGCGATAGCGGAACGGATCGTCCACCGTCCAGATCGTCGCCTGGCTGCTGGCAAAGTGGATCGAACACTGGAACACGCCCCGGTTGGTCAACAGTTCCTCCAGTATCGACAGCGTCTGCTCGAGATGTCTGTCCATCTGGCTTTCAACGCGGCATTGATACATGACCGCATTCCGAATCGACGGGTCGCCCTTCACCTGCCGCCACGCAGCCGGCTCCTCGTAGCGTTCCGCAGTCACCGGCAGGTTGCGCAGGTCGAAATCTGCACCGAGGTATCCCAATATCCGGGAATCCGCGTCCACGACCTGCAGGGCGGTGAGCGACGGCCTGCTGTTCATCAGACTGATATAGGCGTCCGACAACAGAAATCCCCAGCTCGGAACCGCCTCCTTCATGTAGGGGCGCTGGGAGCGGTCCCGCCCGAAGTGTTCGGGCAGACATCCGGACTGTTCTATGTTGTCGCAGATCTGCACCCCATCCGTACCCACGCAGTACAAGTAGGTGCAGTGCGGGATAGTAGCGAAACCGTCCAGCAGGACTGCGTTCAGCTGTTCGCGATCACCCCACGCCGGCGCGCACTTTTCGGCCAGTCGCGCGATGGGTTCCCGCAGCAATCCCGCGAGCTGCTCGCGTTGCAGGTAGATACTGTCTTTCCATGACAATTTCATGTTGTTCATCTTTGCCTATCCCTGTACTGCATTTGCATACATATAAGTTGTCTTGTACGGCCCACCCATAGGCTAACAGCCAGCGGCACGACAATCTGCCCGGTTGGGGGACCGGCTTCACTGATCACTTTGCGCCGCTGAACGGCGCTTCTCTAATCCCGAAGCTGGTCAATTTAACCCGTGAGTATGTCAGTCAGGTTAATCCTGGTGCTCAAAAATGAAGCCTCTTCCCTGGCTTTCCCGAACCGATAGTCACCGTGATCGCAATAATGTCAGCCGCTGCGGAAAGTATCCTGAAATATTTCATTTTGATTTCAGAACAATTCAATGATCACAAAATGCATCAGCGCGATTACGGCTTACGATTATCAGTCTTTAAAATAGTTCATCGTAGTCGGTCAGGTGCGGCTTCTGCCGGACATGCAGCTCCCGATACAAAACGGATATCCGATTCCCCAGGCATCTGAAGTGCAGTGAAACGTTTCAAGGATGTTCTGGTCCGTGCTGGATGCCGGTCTCTTTACCGACAGCTCGCCGTTCCCTGTTTGCAATGCCGCGCAGCAGCCTTCCGAGCAGGTCTGCGCCGGTGATGATGCGTTTTTGTTGCTGCCCCCACACGAGAATGAGGTCATTGTCGATCACATCATCCTCGGGGTGATCGGGGGTCACCTTCATACGACCAATCACATCGCCCAGACGCATGCGCATATCGGTGACGATGACAGGCCGGTGCCAGAGCGACTCCAGTCTGACACCCGTTGTATCGAACAGCGCATCGCGCAAAAAGTGATGTGCGTCCAGCACCATGCATGGCCAGCCGGCCAGGTCGGTGATGATCACCCACTTCTTGCCGGAGGCATTGAGCATGCGCAGAAATGGGTCCTGAGGCGACCGCTCAAAGTGCGGCAGCTCCGGCCGCCCGTCTTTGCCCAGTGGCAGCATCACGATACTGTGCGGATCGACCGGCTCGCCCTCCTGCGCCACCGGGATATCGTCCAGGTCGAGGAAATTCAGCGCACCGGTGGCTTCCAGGAGACCGACCTCGCCCGTGCCGGCCTCCGCGTGCTTCATGATCAGCGCGCGAAAGTCGCGCTCACGAAAGAAGGTAATCGCCTCGGGTCCGACCCACCAGTCCAGCAACAGTGCGGTTGGCTTGGCGACCGGATACAACACTGCCCGGTATAGCGTCAATATTGGCTTGAGCCGCGCCACCATGCGCAACGCATGGCGCGCAAAATAGGCCTGCGGCGCGATCTCCCCGAACAGCGTGATGATCACCGTCGAAAACAGGAAGGCCCCAACGCCGGCAAGTACAGAGTTGGAGAGCAGCGTTAGCAGGACATTGATGGCTACGTTGCCCCAAAGCACGGTAGCAAGCGTGAAGTTGGCGTCGCGGCGCAGTTCCAGGAGATTCAGCGCATCGCGGCTTCCACCTGCCGCCTCGACTTCCAGCCGCAGTCGGCTAACACTGAAAATTGCCAGGTTCAAACCTGAAAACATGGCCGCCTGACTAATGCACAAGACGATCCCGATCCAGACGGACAACTGCGCAGACCAGACAGGAATACTCATGGCATCGACTGACAGTCCAACAACATCAGCTTCTTGCCGGAACGATTTTTTTCTTCAATGGCAATCACATTGTTGCATTGGCTAGCCGCTGCCAACCGGGCACCGGAAGGAACGGGTGATTTTTTAAATCCGTTCAGGGCTGTGTAAACGCGATAAGTCATATAATTTAACGAAGATTGGCCGACTGGAATGTCAGACTGCAAGACGGCATTCTGCGCGCTGGCTGCACAATTCTCAATCCAGACATTATGTTGAATCCGGCCAGCGGACGGCTGCAATGCGTCCGTTTGAATCAGAAATGGCTATGTGATGCTGGATAATATGCGATATCCAATCGATCGAGCGGGATAAAAGCTGGATACCACAATGCTCAGGGTCATGAACAGAAAGATGCGGATGGCTCATGCGATTCGAAAAGTTGCATGGGCTTTTCATGCGCCCGAAGGTGAAACGCGCCTCAATGCGACAACAGCACCGGCACCGTCATTGTATCGATCAGGGTGCGGGTGGCGCCGCCCATCAGGAGTTCCCTGAAGCGCGTATGCCCATATCCGCCCATGACGATCAGGTCCGCACCGAAGTCGGTGGCGCGCAACAACATCTCGTCGCCAACGTCACTTTCATTCGCGTTGTCCTGGTGCACCTCAACGCGAACCCCGTGACGTGCAAGGAACAGCGCTATGTCGCTGCCGGGTATCGCACCGTGTTCACCGGCTTCCGGATTGATCACGATGACCTGAACGACTTCCGCCTGCTGCAGGAATGGCATCGCATCGGTAACCGCGCGCGTCGCCTCGCGGCTTGCGTTCCAGCCGAACAGGATGCGCCTGCCGATGGTGGCGAAATTTCCCGCGTATGGAATCATCAGCACCGGCCGGCCGGCTTCGAGCACGACGTGCTCGGCAAAGCCGCCGCTGACTCCGGCATTATCCTCCGGCCATGGCTGTCCGAGGACGATCAGATCGGCATAGCGCCCGTGCAACGTGACCGCATCCACCGCATCCAGATCGGTCGTGCGCCACTCCGCCTTGGCAAGTCCGGAAGCGGCAAGCACCTTGCTGAAGATCGTTTTTGCATGCCCTGCCTGTTCCACGGCATAGCGTTTCTGCAATTCGATGATCGATACGCCTCCTACGCCTTCCAGCACATAGTCCGGGAGATCGATCATGGTCAGCGCGTTCAGCGCGATCAGGTGCGCATCGAATTGCTGGGCAAGGCGAATCGAGATTTCAACGCGTGCCGCGCACCGTTTGCCGGCATCGCTGTGGACGAGGATGGTCTTGTAGGTCATGGCAATGTTCTCCAGTGAGTTCGTTATTCAATGTTTTTATTCGAACCCCGCCCCGCAATGAGATTGTACAGCCAGGCGAATATCGCGCCCCCGACCAGGCCGTCGAAGAATGCCCAGACCAGGCCGATGATGCTTCCGGTGGGGCTGATACTGTAACCGCGATAAAGTTGGCCGATCAAGGTACGCTCACCGGTCGCACCGTCGAATGCGATGATCCACCAGGTAAGCGCAAACAGCCCGAATCCCCATACCAGCCCGCAGGTCAGCGCAAATGCTTTTACGTTCAGTTTCATCTCCGTCTCCCTCTTGCTTCATATTGAATAGCAACAATCAAGCCTTCGCCGTTGCGTGTCACTGCCACGGTCAATGCCTTTCAACCCGAAGCGCCGCCCGAATCCGCTCGCCACGGTCTTGCCGTCGAGCAGGAGAGCAAGCGGTCGCCGGCTTCGGCGTGCAGCGGCAGTGAGATGGCAATCGTGACGACGAGGTTGCCGCTGTTGTCATGCACGGTTTCATCGGGCCCGGGAGCAACGATACGCAGGTTATGATAGCCGCCGGCATAAGCGAAGCATGAAATAAACGCGGTGCAGATCAGCAATCGAACAACATGGGAACGCAAGCTCATTCCAGCCTTCTGCAGCAAATTCTGTCGCTGAGCCCAGCCTCACGGACGCTCGTTATCACTGCCGCGAGTAAACTGATTCGGTCCGCTTGCCGTGTTGCAAACCGCCGATACGATAGACGCAGGCGAACCAGAAAAGGTCAGATGGCCTGGATGTTGGAGGCCTGCCTCCCCTTGGGACCCTGTGCGACTTCAAAGCTGATTTTCTGGCCTTCCTTGAGTGACTTGAAACCGCCCATGTTGATTGCGGAATAGTGCGCGAACAAGTCCGCGCTGCCATCATCGGGGGCGATAAAACCAAAACCCTTCGTATCGTTAAACCATTTGACTGTACCGGTAGCCATGATTCTTCCTTTTCATAAAACTGGAGCAAAATTCCCGCGAGCCCGGGAACACTACAAATCGTTCTGCCTGTGTTCCTGCATCGTCTGCGTTGACCATGGACAGGAACACCTGGTTTTATGTCACTGTTTTATGTCACGGCAACATTGATTGCCTTTGCTTTATCTGTGGCCTTCGCTGATTTGGCCAGCGTGACGTTGAGCATGCCATCCTTGAATTCGGCCTTTACGTTGTTTTCGTCGGCATCATCCGGCATCTGAAAACTTCGCATGAAATTGCCGTAAGAGCACTCGACACGGTGAAACTTCTTGCCCTTTTCTTCTTTCTCATGCTTGCGTTCACCCTGAATGGTGAGCATTCCGTCCTGAATTGTGACCTTGACATCCTCTTTTTTCACCCCGGGAATCTCGCCTTTGATCAGATACGCAGCGTCCGTTTCGCTGATGTCGACGGAAGGCGCCCAGTCCGCCATCGCCAACAGCTCATTGCCCGATTCAGAACGGACCAAAGGTCGCCCGAAGATACGGTTCAAGCGGGTCGAAACATCTTCCAATTCCCTGAAGGGATCCCATTTAATTAGATTCATGATCATTCTCCTTGGTAAATTGCAGTTACGATTGATACATCACTTCACATGCTCCAAACATATGGCAATGGATCCGGACTACCATGCCCCGGTTTCTTGTGCGCTTCACCAGCCGGGGAATCCGGTTTCATGGTTGATTTATTTCGCCCGGCATCCTGCATGGTCACGCGCGTCCTGGCGCCATCTGGAATCGGCTTATCCATTCCAGAATCAGGTCCAGAATCAGGGCGCTCCATTGTCATCAAAATAAGATCGATTTCCTCGGGTTGGGTAAGATTGCGGCTCATGACATTTCCTTTCACACATGAAGCAGATTGCATCAGGCGACCGTAGCGTATTCAGTCTTGTTGCCAAGATAGGCACGCAACTGGCGAATCAGCCCGTGGCTCCTTTTCAAATCCCCCAGATAGATCTCGTTCCTGTTGACAAGTTGACTCGTCATTCCGAAAACATGGTCGCAACAGATTAACAACAGGGCGATCAAATCTTCTTTGGGTCGCAATTCGGCATCGCGCACCCTGCGCAGCACATCCTCAATTACAGACAAGAAGGCAACGACATGCTTACAACCATAAACGCCGGTCATGCTTTTAATGGCCAGTGCGGTGCCTGGAATGCTGTTGGCCAGGTCAATATCAACTGGTGACTGCCTGAGGCGCAGCAGCACATCCTTGATGCCCTGCATTAATTCAAGCGTGACGCTGACAGTGCCAGTTGAAATCCCATTGCACGCCTTATTACCTTCCGTCATCTAAAAACCACCCTTATCCCATCATCAGTGGACTTTGATATCTTTACGGTTGCTGAGCATTGCATCGATCTCCGCTTCGGCGGCCAACCAGTCGGCCAGCGAATCGCCGCTGTCAAAGCCGCGATGTTCTGCGCGAAAATATGCAGCAACCGATATCATTCCTTCACGGTCCACCCCATCCCCAATACCATGCCGAGGGGTGGCAGATTTGGATTTTGCGCTCGTTTTTCTTGGGTTTGCAGACGTGCGTGGCATGATCGTTCTCCTTTAAAAATAGCCAGCAATTTTGTGGGAAACATAGCCAATCCATGATTAAAAATGTTTCGCGGCGGATCCCATAACCGGCAACAATTGGCAATATCTATTTCCTGAAAGACATTGGCGATTGTTGCCGGTTATGGGATTGTCATGCTGGCATGATGCCAGGCTGCTTTGGAATTCAAGCCCCGCCTGCGGTAATAGCAGTAGTCACTCATGAACCGCGCGATCCTGGCAAATGTGCGTAACATGACCGCCTCCTTCAATTTCTGAATTCTGGATGATGGTTTTAAACTCCATAAACAAGATGGCAAAATGAAAAACTCTTATGATTTTGTGCCGCCACAAGGGTGCAATATCATTCTTATTGTGCGTCTCCCTGCGTAATCCAGAAGAACGAAATGCAATTCATTCAAAAAGATGCCGCCTAGCCGGTTTATTGCCCGGAAGTGGTGGCCGCAATGACTGAGAAAAGCAAGCTGTGGATTAAATTGTCCATTCTTTACCAACTGGATTTCCGAAAGTTCAGGCAGTAAATTGGAAACATGCTGCCAGACCATATCCTTTCGGCGATAGCCGAAGAGTTTTTCACCGGCTTTGCTGCAATCGCAGATCATGCCGCGTTCATCCAATGTCAGCGCCGGCGGCTCCTGCCATTCAGTGCGGGAAGTTGAATTCATTTCGATTGCGGCCTCACTTTCCTTGGCTGGATTTATTTCTTGCTCCTTGGAAAAGATTTGAGAGATGTTCATCAGGGGAAACACAAATTACAGCAGCATTACGGCTGAATATATACGTGCAAGTACCTATTGCACCGTAAATGCGAATATTCGACGGCTCCGATTACCATGCACAAAAAATAACGTGGTTCAACTTGGATTTGTTCTCCGGACACAAGCGACCGTTGCCAGAAGACAACACTTTTGGGGATTTGTTCCGAAGCGCCGATATCGGCATGATCGCCGAAATCAACCTCACCGGCGCAGTACTGCTCGGAGAGGAGCGGCAGCGCCTTGTTCAGCGCCGTTTTGCCGGTTTCGTCTCAATCGGCGGACAGCGACTGCCGGCACCGGTTATTCCCAAGCGTTCTGCAGCATGGTAATAAACAGAGCTGTGAACTGGCATGCAGCGCGGTGATGGCAGTCGCTTTGACGCCCAGCTGGACTGCCGGCGAAAGGGAATGACGGATGGTGCTCAGCGCGTTCGCATCATCCTGACCGACATCACCGATGTGCAAGCAGGCTGAGCGACTCCTGCGTGAAAACAAAGAGAGACTCCGCGCCATCGTCGATCAGGTCGTCGTCGGCATTGTGGGGGCGGACTTGGCCGGCAACATTTCGTTCGTAAACAACTACTTCTGCGATATCAGCGGTTACCGGCGCGAGGAACTGCCGGGCAAGCGATGGCAGGATCATGTGGGTGAACATCAGTGCCTCCCGGCTGAACGATGTCGAGGGACTTACCAGCAAGGAAATCGCCCAGCATCTCGGCATCAGCTACCGGACAGTGGAAATTCACCGCGCCCACATCATGCATAAAACCGGCGCGTCCAGCCTGCTGGAGCTCGCCCGCATCGCCTACGCATTTGAATTGCATCTAACACCGCAAGAAATGCACAACCCGGATAAGTATTGATACTGATTTCATCCCGCAATATATTAATGCTATTGTGGATATCGCCATTCTTAGGAGATTAGCAATCATGACCCTGGCTGATATCGAGAAACCGCTCAAAAAAAACGTATTCGAGGCCATTCTTGCACGCCGCTCGGTGCGGACTTATGCCCCGGATGGACTTGACCGCAACACCGTTCAAACGCTGCTGGAAGCCGCCGTGCACGCCCCGACGGCCATGCATGAAGAACCCTGGGCATTCGTCGTCGTGCAAGACCATGCGCTATTGCAGCGCTTGTCCGATCTGGCCAAGCCGATCTTCGTCGAAGAAGTGCGTCACCGCAATTCGCAAGGAACCATCCACTCCTTCGATCATTTTACCCGGCCGGATTTCAATATCTTCCATGGCGCCGATACCCTCATCGTCATCTGCGCCAAGCCGTCCAGCCAATTCGTAACCGCCGACTGCTGGCTGGCGGCGGAGAACTTGATGCTGACGGCCTGCGCCATCGGACTGGGCAGTTGTGTGATCGGCTCTGCCGTTGCCACCTTGAATATTCACAAGGTAAAAACAGAACTCGGCATCCCTGACGAATATAACGTTATCGCACCTATCGTCGTCGGGGTTCCCAGCGGCGTAACCAAGGTTACATCCAGAAAAGAACCGAAAATATTGCTCTGGAAAAAATAACAATCAGGGAGTAATGCTGGCAGATGTCGGGAACTTCCAGCACGCGCAAAGTCTGAGGAGATGTATGGATATCTTCAAGTTGGAGCACAGCAAAACTGCGTACCGGGCGGATTTTGCGCTGTATTGCACCATGGTGCTGACGCTGGCAGCATTCCTGGTGATGTATGGCCCGCGTGAACAGCGGGCTGACATCGCGTCATTCGTGTTGGCCGGGCTGGTGAGCTGGCCTGCCATCGAATACGCGCTGCACCGCTTCGTGCTCCACGGCGTGCAGCCGTTTCGCCGCTGGCATGAGGAGCACCATCGGCGTCCCAGGGCGCTGATCTTCACGCCGACGATCCTGAGTGCGTCGCTGATTACCGTACTGGTGTTCCTTCCTGCACTGCTGGCGACTGATCTGTGGCGCGCCTGCGCGCTGTCGCTCGGCGTGCTGACGGGATATCTGGCCTACACGATCACGCACCACGCCGTCCACCATTGGCACTTCGACAACACTTGGCTGAAAAAGCGCAAACGCTGGCATGCGCTGCATCACCACTGCATCGATCAACCGGGTTACTACGGCGTGACCAGCGTGTTTCTGGACCATATGTTCGGTAGTGTCCGCCGGGCGGACGCGTTAAAGGCTGTTGACAAGGACCGCCATGTTTATTGAACCCCACCTTGAAAAACTTTTCCGGCGTATCACGGCCGACTTTGCCATTCCGTTGCGGGTAGTGTTATGGAACGGTCACGAATTCAATCTCGCTAGTGAACCCACCGTCACAGTCTATATCCCGACGCTGTCGGCGCTCCGTTATTTCATGCCGCCCGACCTCAACAAACTCGGTGTGGCATTCGTGAATGGCCGCATACGCGTCGAAGGATCGATCCACGAGATATTCCGGATTGCAGAAAGTCTGGTCAGCAGCGTCGCGGCCAACAAGCCGGCCAGGCTGCGTTTCTTCAGAAACCACAGCCACAAACGTGATCGCGAGGCCATCCAGTATCACTACGATGTCTCCAACGAATTCTATTCCATGTTCCTGGACCGGAACATGGTTTATTCATGCGCTTATTACCGGCACGAAAATGACTCCCTGGAGGCGGCGCAGGAACAGAAGCTGGACCACATACTGAACAAACTGATGCTGAAACCCGGCGAGCGCTTTCTCGATATCGGTTGCGGCTGGGGGGCACTGATCCTGCGCGCAGCAAAAAAGTACGGTGCTATTGCCAAGGGGATCACGCTGTCGAAGAACCAGTTCGAGCACGCCCAGAAACTTATTCAGGCAGAAGGCCTGCAAGAGCGTTGCACGGTCGAATTGCGCGATTACCGCGACCTGCCGGATAGCGAGGTGTTTGACAAGATCGCGAGTGTCGGCATGTTCGAGCACGTGGGCTTGAAGAACCTTTCCCGGTATTTTGGCAAGATAAATTCGCTCCTGGCTGACGAGGGGCTGGTATTGAACCACGGCATCACCACCAGCGATGTGGGAAGCGGCGAGATAGGCTTGGGTGCGGGGGAATTTATCGACCAATACGTGTTTCCGGGCGGCGAGTTGCCGCACCTGAGCCTGACATTAAAGGAAATGTCGGCAGCCGGACTGGAAGTAGCCGATGTGGAGTCGTTGCGTCGCCATTACGCGCGTACCTGCCACGAATGGGCCAGCCGCCTCGAATCGAACCGTGAGCGCGCGATTGCCATTGCGGATGAGCGGCGGGTTCGCATCTGGGAAATCTATCTCGCCGGTTGCGCTCATGCCTTTTCCCATGAATGGATAAACGTCTATCAGGTTCTCGCGTGCAAGGCTAAAAATACAGCGGCTAATCCGTTGCCCCTTACGAGGGAGTACATGTACCGCGGTTAGTCGCAAGGCGCGAGATGGAATGACCGCGCTTGTGCCAAACCCATACATCCGGGGTACAAAGACGCAGTTCAGATCAAAAGTAAAAACTGCCATGACAACAAAACAAACAATCTTCGTTCCGGGAAAGAACCCCAACCCCGAGGAAGCGCTGCACAGCAAATTACTCTGGCACACCCTGGTCGAAGGAGTGCGCCGGGCCGATAGTTCGGTGGCCTGCACGCTGCAGGACAGTTTTGATCAATTCCATCTGGTTAACTGGAACGGCATTTATTATTACTCGCATCATGATATCTACAACATATTTCGCGGCGATGAAGGCCTTGATTGCCGTCGCTGATATGGTTACATGATCAGTCCCGCCGTTGGGAGCATGATTGCAGACTGGTGGAAGCCTTGCTGTTGCCGCAAGGACAATTCGCATTGAATTGCACCAGTTTTATTGATTTGTTCCGGGCGCCTGCTCTTCGCAACGCTGAACCTCTGCTGCATGACCAGGCTGAAGATCCAGATAAAAATGGAGCTCGTCCTTTTGAATAATACCCCGATGTTTTCTGAACGTGCGCAGGAGAATCAGACCTGGATAAATACTGCGATGCAAATCCGAGATAAGGAGTTCTGGCACCATGAATGAGCTGGCAACATTGTCACCCCGCCTCGCCGCAATTCTTGAGCGGGCACGCAATCATCCGCCCTTGCCGGTGGCGGTGGTGGATGCGCAGGAGGCCCATGTGCTGGCCGGGGTGGTGGAGGCCAGCGATCACGGCTTGATCGAGCCGGTGCTGCTGGGGCCGCGAGCTCAGATCGAATCCGTGTGCCGGCAACTGGGTTGTCCGGCCGACCGTTTCCCTGTAATCGATATGGCACCTGCTGCGCAAGCAGCCGAGGCGGGCGTGCAACTGGTGCTGGAAGGCAAGGCATCCGCCCTGATCAAAGGCTGGATACACACCGATGAATTGATGCGTCCGGTGTTGCGCCGGCTGCGTACTGCGCGCCGCGTCAGCCATGTGTTCATCGCCGATCTCCCCACCTACCACAAACTGCTGTTCATCACCGACGCAGCCATCAATATCGCGCCTGATCTCGCCACCAAGGCGGCGATCCTGCAGAACGCGATCGACCTGGTGCGCATCCTGGGTGTGGACAGGCCGAAAGCAGCAGCGCTGTCGGCGATAGAACTGGTCAAGCCGAGCATCCCCTCCACGCTGGACGCCGCCTGTCTCAGCAAGATGGCCCAGCGCGGCCAGATCACCCATGCCGAGGTGGACGGCCCGCTGGCGTTCGACAACGCCATTTCGCGCGACGCGGCCAGGATCAAACAGATCAACAGCGTGGTGGCGGGCGAGGCGGACATTTTGCTGGCGCCGGATCTTGATGCCGGCAACATCCTCGCCAAGGATCTGGAATATCTTGCCGGCGCAACCCTGGCCGGCATCGTGATCGGCGCCGGTGTACCGCTGATGCTCACCTCCCGCTCCGACCCGCCTGCCGCCCGCCTGATCTCCGCCGCCATTGCCGTATTGTTGCACCAGCACTGGGACAGTAACGGCGTATCTGCCATTGCGACATCCATCACAGGAGATGAATCATGACCATTGCAGACGAACTCCAGGCCACCATCGAGCAGATGGTGCAACCCGGCAAGGGCATACTCGCCGCCGACGAGAGCCAGCCCACCATCGCCAAACGCTTTGCGGCGATCAATGTTGAATCCAACGAGGAGAATCGCCGCGCTTACCGAGCCCTGCTGTTTACTGCCCCCGGCATTGAGAACTACATCAGCGGCGTGATCCAGTTCGAGGAGACCCTGCTCCAGACCAGCGATGACGGTATCCTTTTGCCCGAAGCGCTGGCGCAGCGCGGTATCCTGCCGGGGATCAAGGTGGACAAGGGCAAGGGTCCGCTGGCGCTGTCGCCCGGCGATCTCATCACCTATGGGCTGGACGGCCTGGGGGAACGCTTGCAGCAATACAAAAACCAGGGCGCGCGTTTCGCCAAGTGGCGCGAGGTCTACCAGATAAGCGAACGCAATCCCACACATCCGGGCATCAGCGCCAACGCCGAGATGCTGGCGCGCTATGCGGCGGTATGCCAGGAAAGCGGTGTTGTGCCCATCGTCGAGCCGGAGGTATTGATCGACGGCGATCATAGTCTGGCTCGCTGCGCCGAGGTAACCGAAGCGGTGCAGAAGGAAATTTTTCATGCGCTGCACCGCCATCATGTCGTGCTGGAGCACATGATCCTCAAACCCAACATGGTGCTGCCGGGCAAGGATCATCCGGCCAGGTCCGGCGCCGAAGAGATCGCCGCGGCGACCCTGCGGGTGTTCCGGCGCACTGTTCCGGCGGCGGTGCCGGGCATCAACTTTCTCTCAGGCGGCCTGAGTCCGGAACAGGCGACGGCCAACCTCAATGCCATGAATGCCGGTTTCCCCGATGCGC